>CAZITC010000066.1:0-6092 GCA_964542085.1 uncultured Ruminococcus sp.
CAATGTAATGCCGGTGAGCTGAATAAGCTTAACCACACCGCCCAGTATTATAATGGTTTGAAAGCCGAACATAACCGAAAGGCCAAAGGCAACCCTTTTATCAAAGCCGTCAGCAGTGGCAAGGGCAATTTTAAACCCACGGTATACCATTATAAAAAACAGTAAAATCACGCCGATGCCGCCGAGTATGCCAAATTCCTCGCAAATGGCGGAAAAAATAAAATCCGATTCGACAAAGGGAACATATTCCGGGCTACCGTTGGTAAGTCCGGAGCCGGTAAAGCCGCCGCTTGCCATTGCAATAAGTGACTGAACAATTTGATAGCCACGTCCCGAGGGATCCGAAAACGGGTCCAGCCACATTGCAACACGTGTTTGAATGTGGTAGAGCACCTTATAGCCCACGTAACCGCCCAAGGCGGCAACGGCAACATTCAAAACCAAAATACTCATTTTGTTTCCGAAGGCAAAGTACATTGCCATGTAGATAAGGAAAAACAAAACTGCAATGCCCCATTCGCGCTGAAGCACCAAAAATCCCAAATTAATATAAACATACGCCGTAACGGCAATTCCTCGTCTGGTTTCGGAGGTGAATTTTCTTTTTCCGCCGTCGCCCAAAAGGCAAGCTAAGCCGAAAACAAACAAAAGCCTTATAAGCTCCGACGGCTGAAAGCCTTGGTTGCCGATGTAAATCCAGTTTTTTGCTCCGTGAATTGTTCTGCCCAGTGTAAGAGTTGCCGCAAAAAGGGCAAAGGATGCACCGGCGTAAAGCAAAAAAAGCCTGTCCTTTTTTTTAATTGCGCGATAAACAAAATACGAAACGAAAAACACCGCAACCGATATTATAAACCAAAGCATTTGCCGCTCGCCGTAGGATGGGTCAATCCTTGTCAGCATGATAAGGCCAACTGACATAAGCGCCGTCACCGGCAAAAACAAATACGGGTCACCCATGTTAAACACCCGAATAAGGCAGTAGCAAATCATCATAAGAACCATGAAAAGCAATCCGGTAAGCGCCGTTACGATTTTGTCGTTCGTAACAGGGCAACTTAACGAAAGCAGTGCAAAGCCGATGATGTTTATAAGCGCCAGCATATAAAGCGGCGTGTAGGATTTATATTTTCTTTTTGTCATAGGCTTATTTCACCGTCCTTAAGCGAAGGCCTTAAAAAAACAAACTCCACCCGGCCGATGCATATTCTGTCACCGTCCAAAAGCTCCACCGCATCCTCGCCGAGGCGCTTTCCGTTAAGAAATGTACCGTTTGTAGAGTCAAGGTCCTCAATGTAATAGCCGTCCCTTTCCTTAAAAATGCGCGCATGGCGGTGCGACATGAAGCTGTCCTCCGCAGGGATTGAGCAAGCCTCATCCCGACCGATAACATCATCCCCGGATAAAGGATAGCTGTCCTTAATTTCAAGCTCCGTATCGTTAGGCTGGTTTATAGGCTTAATGTAAGCATCATATACAGGAAGGCCTGCTTTTTTTCTGCTCATAACCCTAATATCCGAATATATCATTTTAACAACAATAAAAATAAAATAATAGATTAAAAGAACAAAAAGTGCGCTTGCAACCTTTGAAATTACGGAAAACATTTTTTTCGCCTGCCTTTTTTACTTTTTTTTGAAAAACCAAATGGCAATTGCCACTACCAGCAAAAGCACAATCTGGATAAGCCCCTTATAGGGTATGTCCAAATACAAAAGAGCCGCATAAATTCCCGCCAGTGCCAAAAGCACCAAGGCAAATATTAATTTTCTGTTCATAAAACCCCTCACTCAAAATAATAATGTGCCATTTCAAAATAATCCTCTTCTGCCTCCAATATTCCCACGGAGTTTTTTCCGTCCCGTGGGCGCGACGGACTTCCCGGTGAAAAAATGCGCACTCCGTCAATCATTAAATTTGCCGCAATGTGGGTGTGCGCATAAATCGCAACGTCCGCCCCTTTTTCCTGAGCCGCCAGTTTAAGTCTTAGTAGCCCTTCTCCCACACCCAGATTATGACCGTGGCATATGTAAATTTTTTTCCCGGCAACGGTAATCGTTTTTTCCGACTTACCGCCAAAGTCATTGTTTCCGCTCACCTCGTAAAAATCCATGTCCGGATAAAGCTTTTTTAGGACCATCGCGTCCCTTGAATAATCGCCAAGGTGCATTATTCCGGTAAACTCCACATTATCCAAAAGTCTTACCACATTGTCAATATTGCCGTGTGTATCGCCCGTTATTAAAATCCGCTCCATAGCATCCTCCGTCACAAAAAAGCTTCAATTCCATAATATATTAAAGGGGCCGTGCATATTAATTTATAAGGGGGTATTCGCATGAATGATATTGAAAAATTTATCAAAAATCTTGACCCGTCGGTAATCGGCAAGCTTAAAAGCTTTTCCAGAACGCCGGAGGGCAAAAAAATCGTTTCCCGTTTTTCTTCGCTGAATAAGGATGAGCTTATAAAAACCGTAAGCTCCATGAGCGAGGAAGAAAAAAACAGTCTTTTATCCCAAATTCCTGTTAATCCCACCGCTTCAATGAATAAGAAATAAGGGAGCTTTTTTCATGGATGAAACCAATTTTGCGGATGCAATTTCCGGACTGATGAATGACCCGAAAATACAGGAGCTTGTCAAAAGCCTTACCGGCGAAGGACCGCCGGCCGATGAGCCGTCGCCTAATATTCCTGACCTTGGTAAGCTTTTAATGCTTAAGGACTGTTACAATAAGGCAATGAGCGACACAGACCCCAAGCTCAGCCTGCTTTCTGCGCTTCGCCCCTACCTATCCGAGTCGCGGACGAAAAGCCTGGAAGCCTGCCTCAAGCTTCTTCGGGTTTACAAAATGGCCGGTATGCTGAAGGAAACCGATATTTTAAAGGAGCTGTTATAGCCTTATGACGAAAAGGTACTTCCGTGAGCCCGCAAAAGGGCTGACCGAGTTGCTTGCCTCGTTTAAAAAGGACGATCTTGTTCTTTTGGGACTCATTTTATTTTTAATAGGGGACGGCTGTGAGGATAAAGAGCTTTTGCTAATCCTCGGTTTCCTTTTCGTTTCCGGGCGTTTAGACTCCGATAACGGTATTTTATCACATTTAGGAAATTTTTTCAATACATCAAGCTAAATTACTATTGTAATTTTCCTTTTTTTGTACTATAATTAGGTTAATAACAAAAAAGGAGAAAATAAAATGCATCTTTTTGTAACCTACATTATTCCGCTGTCATTGGTTTTAATCGGCTCTGCCGCCGGCTCCGCCGCAGGGCAACAGCTTATGGGCGCTCTTTTGGGTCTTGCTATGGCTGTTATTTATATTCTTGTGGTTATGCGCGGAGATATTTTCATGATACGGGGCACGCGCGCAATTAAGTCCGGAAACATTAAAAAGGGCCTGAGCCTATACGAAAAGGCCATTAAAAATCACACCAAAAACGAATATACTATTTACGCATGCTATATGTTTTTGCGCTATGGTGAGCCTGAAAAATGCGCAAAATACCTTGAAATGGCAAATGCGCTAAAGGGTCTTACCGCCGCACAGAAGGCGGAGCTTGTAAGCACAAACGGCCTTTATTTGTGGAAGGGCGGCCGCCTTTCCGAGGCGGAGGCCGAATTTAAAAAGGCGCATGAGCTGAATAAAAACTCATCCAGCTACAGTCAGCTTGGCTTTATTCTTTTGGAAGAAAAAAAGCTTGACGAGGCCATGGCCTTTAACACCGAGGCAATGGAATACAACGATTCCGACCCCTCCATTATGGACAACATGGCCATGACCTATCTTTACAGCGATATGCCGGATAAGGCCTTGGAGCTTTACGAAAAAATAATGGAAAAAGGCACGCGTATGCCTGTAATTTATTATAACTATGCCGTTTTGTTGGAAAAGCTCGGCCGTCTTGCCGAGGCGGAGGAGGCGCTTACCACTGCCCTGCGCTATAAATTTTCCTACATTGCCGCGGTGAGCCGTGACGAGGTTGAAAAGAAGCTTCGCTCAATCGAAGAAAGATTATAAAATAAAGCTCTGAGGGTAAGCCTCAGAGCTTTATTTTATGTGCGGTTTGGATGCTGCGGCCGCAATTAAGCCAAGAACAACAGCGGCGGAAATTCCTGCGGCGCCGGCTGTAAAGCCGCCCGTAAGCGTTCCCAGCAATCCGACCTCGGAAACCGCCTCCACCACACCATTAAACATATTGTAGCCAAAGCCCAAAAGCGGCACTGTTGCCCCAGCACCGGCAAAATCAACCAAGGGCCTATAAATACCCAAGAGCCCCAGCACAACGCCGATGCACACAAGTGAAACCAAAATTCTTGCCGGGGTAAGCTTTGTTTTATCAATGAAAACCTGGCATATTGCGCAAATAATACCACCCACGCAAAAGGCCTTAAAAATCATCAGCACGCTCATTTATTTTTCTCCTTTTTTATTAGCTCGACAACGCCGAATATCGCAAGAAAAATTGCAAACATTTTTCTTAACAGGCTTCCGGAAATTTTTCCGGCAAGCACGCTTCCCAAAACCGCCCCAAATACACCGGCCAAGGCCAAAACCCACGCTTTTTTAGCATCAATGCTTTTATTTTTCACATGAATAACCAAGGCAGACACTGCCGTCGGAATGAAAAAAATCAAATTGGCCGCCTGGGCGCTGTGCTGATCCAGGCCGGCAAGCACGGTAAGCGCAGGAATTAAAATTGCACCGCCGCCTATTCCCATTCCTCCGGCTATCCCGGATAAAATCCCGGAAACAATTTCAATTACCATAGCATCCTCCACGCCGATACAAGCATTAATATGCCGAAAATTCTGCTGATCCAAACGGCAGGCAGTTTTTTAAGCAGGTACGCTCCGACCATGCCGCCGAAAAGACCGCCCGCGGCACACCAAAGCGAGGCCTTTAAGTCAACACTTCCGTTCCTTGCATAAAAGAATATGCTTACGGCGGAAAGTGCCAGCATAACCGCCACGGTTGTTGCGTGCGCCGTCTTTTTTTCGTTTTTTAAGACGGCCGTTAAAATAAGCACGGTTATAACACCGCCTCCGGCGCCGAAAAGGCCGTTTACAAAGCCGGCCGTAAGACCGGTCAAAATAAGCGCAAAAACAACGCCCACCTCACTTTTTTTCTATTATGCCAGAATAAACGTTTGTTTATGCAAAAAAAATCAGACCCAAAGGTCTGATTTCCATTAATAACCGCCGGTTTGCTTTTTATAGCCCGTTCTTCTGTTTTCGGTTGCCTTTTTAACATCCTGCATACGGTCGTTACTGTCCTGCTTAAACTTGGCAAGCTTATCCTCAAAAGAAAGGTCGGTACCGCTTTTATCCGTGCCGAAGGAAAACTCCGCCGGAACACCGGAAAAAACGTATTTTTTCCCGCGCTCCTCCTCAACCGCTTTTTTAATAGAAAGGCCGATTTTACCGTTGGCCTCCACATTCATTATTTTAACCTTAACTATGTCCCCGATTTTTAGGATGTCATTAATATCCTTTACATAGTTTTTTGATACCTCGGAAATATGTACAAGGCCGGACTTACCCTCACCCAAGTCCACAAACGCGCCGAAGCCCGTTATTCCGGATATCTTTCCTTCAACAACTTTTCCCACTTCCAAATCCATGGAAATGTCCTCCTTATTTCTCATTTGTATTAACAGCATCAGCTGTTTGAATCAACATATTTTCTTTCATCGGGATAAACCAGGCCAAGCTCCTCTCGTGCAATGCCCTCAATTGTTTCGCGGCTTTCCGCATTGTCAATTTCATCCCTAAGCCTTTTGCTTTCCTCTTTTACGGCGTTTATTTCATTTTCAAGCTCATCAATCTTCTTTTTACTGTCGTTTATGGTCATTTGCTGTGTAATAAACATGAAGCAAAAATAAGCAATTACCAATATTACCGCCACATATGCAATAGCGTGCTTTTTCATAAAATCTTTCCCTCATCAAAAGAATACTTTTATTATATACCAGTAACGCCGGATTGTAAAGATTTTTTTACCGGTTTTTCATATTTTTTTCAGTAATTTTTTACTGAAAATAAATTTTCGCTTAAACACCCTTATTTTTTTGTTGAAATTGCGTAACGGAACGG
>CAZITC010000067.1:0-5972 GCA_964542085.1 uncultured Ruminococcus sp.
CTCCGGAATGGCGTGCTTTTTGGAACGCAGTGTCATTAAAATTTCATTATGTATACATTTTGCGGCATAGGTGGAAAGTCTTGTCTTTTTTTCCGGGGTGAATGTGTCAATGCCCTTAATAAGCCCGATTGTGCCGATTGAAATAAGGTCGTCGGTTTCATCCTTATTCTGAGCATATTTTTTTACAATATGTGCAACCAGCCGCAAATTGTGCTCAATAAGCTTATTTTTAGCCTCAGCATCACCATCGACGGTGTATTTTTTTATCAGCTCCTGCTCCTCCGCCTCTGTCAGCGGCTTAGGGAAGCTGCCGTTTTCCAAGTGACCCAAAAGAAAAATTCTTCTTAAGATTGATAATAAAAAAGAAAACATAAAAAGCCCTCCGCATAAAGCATATGCAAAGGACTGTTCTGTTATTACGATGCGTATTTCAAAATAATATCGGCAATGCTTTTCGCCGCTTTAACATAAGGCTGTTTTGCGGCAGAAGGCCCGGCCTCCGCTTTGGTGCTTTCCACCTCCGACTGAATAACGCTGTCTGCCGTAATTTGATTTGTGGGCTCAGGCGTTGGTGTAGGCTCAGGTGTAATTTCAGGTGCCGGCATCGGCTCAGGCTCAGGCTTTTTGGGCAGTGCATTTTCCGAAACGGTGTACTGTGCCGAGCAAAGCTCTGCCTCCGTTTCCGTGCCGGAAATAAGCTTTCCCTCCTTTGAAAGGGTTTCCACAAAAAGTGTGCCGTCCTCATTCTTTTTTATGCTGACCGTACGCTCTTCAGACTTTGCAGGGTCAACCGCAATATATTTTCCGTCCTCAGTTTTGCCGGTTATCATAACAAAATGCCTGTTTCCCGTCATATAAGGGTTAAGCTCCCTTGTAAAATAAATGATAACCGGGCTTGCCACACCACTTTCGTATTTTTCGTAAGCAGCAAAAAAGTCACAGCTGTGGCCTCCCTCGGCAATCGGAACATCGTAAAACACCGTAGAAAACGGTGTTCCGGCCGTATAGCCCTGCTCAATCCAATAGTCGCCAAGCTCCTCGGGAGTTTCATCTATCCCCAAATACGAAAGAGCCATGGAAATGCACGCCGTTCCACATTCGGACGAGCTGTAGTCTGAGTATTTACCCCAATACTGTTCATAATAACAGCCATCAGTTTTTATTTGCGCTATGTATCTTATTTCTCCGGGCTTTACCCCTTCCCCATAGCTGTAATTAACCTCCGGCGCACCAAGGCACACCGTTGTAAGCGCTATGATTAGTATTACCGTCAGTAACGCCGTCTTTTTCTTAAAGTGCTTCACAAATTTACTCCTTTACAACAATTGCCCCGTCAAAACGAAGCGGCTCAGCCAGGCTGACCTTGCCAAGCCCGGCCGTACGCTCGCCCTCGACCAAAAACTGCACACCGTTTGACTGCCACTGCCCTGTAAGCGTGTTAACCACCGAATAAACAGCCAGATAAGCCTTTTGCTCGCTTATGTTTAAAAATTCTTTTGAAAGATTAACATAGCAAAGCTTATCCTTGGTTTCCACGGATAAAAGCTTTACATCCGTCGGCAAAAGACGCTGTGCCTCATTATTCGGCCCCTTAAGAAGCTCATTTATGACGGTTTTTTCAATGGTTTCATTGTCCTTAATATCCACCATTCTTTGCTCCTTAACAAGACCGGTATTATCCGTTGAGCCGAAATAAAGCTCTATCACCGCAGTTTGGTTACGCTTAATCTCATCGTTTGTTATTACACCGTTCATCGACAAAAGACCGATATCCTCGCCGGTGGAAGCGTACTTCATTGTTCGGCCGTTTACAAGAAGCTGAACTCTGTTTATCCCTTCGATGGAGCAAAGGGTTGCCACAACACTGTAAAGTGCCAAAAGGCGCGATGCATTGTCGCCCGTCTTTTCAAATTCCTGGGAAAGGTTAACCGTTGCCGTTCTGTCCTTAAGCTCCAGGCTTATAAGCTCTGTTCCTTCCGGAATAACCCTGGTATGCTCACCGATGCCCGGCCCGCCCAAAAGCCTTTGCAAAACCGCGCGCGCCTCATCATCCACCGCGCTTTGCTTTTCAAGCGTAACCGTTTCCTCGGCCAACCCTCTTTTATCGGACGTGCCGAAGTAAAGGCTTTTCTTTTCCTTTTCGCTGTTGCAAGCCGTAACAGAAAGCGCCGCCACTGCCAAAGCAAGTATGACAGCCGTAATTTTCATAATATGCCTCATGCTATCGGAAGGTATATGCGAAATACGCTTCCTTTTCCCTCCTCGCTTTCAACATCAATATGCCCCGAATGCATTTCCACCGCGCTCAAGGCAATGGAAAGGCCAAGGCCGGTGCCGCCCGTTTCGCGCGAGCGTGCCTTATCCACCCTGTAAAAGCGGTCAAAAATTTTGTCCACCTCTTCCTTGGCAATACCGATACCGTTGTCCGCAACTGTTATCACGGCATTCTCCACATCCTTTTCCAAGAAAAGTTCCACCTTACCGCCGTAAGGCGTATACTTTATTGCATTGTCCGCTATGTTATAAATCGCTTCCCAAATTTTATTTTGCTCCATGAGCATGAAAACATCGTTGTTTTTGTAGAACTTGAGGTTTACACCGCGTTGCCATGCAATTTTTGAAAGTGCCTGAACAACACCGCTTATAACGTCCTTCAAATTCGCCGTTACAAAGGTTTTATTAGAATCGTATGCCGCGGCATCCATTCTCGTTAAGTCAAGCAAATCGTTGATGATGGCGGTCAGTCGGTCAACCTCCTCATTCATATCGCCCAAAAATTCCCTTATCATTTCCGGAGGTGCATCCTCCCCGGCCGAAATAAGCGAATCACAAATAAGCTTTATGGAGCTTAAAGGTGTTTTAAGTTCGTGTGAGGCGTTGGAAACAAAGGCCGACCTTTTTTCCTCTAAGCTGTCAACCTCCTCCACAAGCTCATTAAAGCTTTTTACAAGCTCACCAATTTCACCCTTGGGCGAAACGTCGATTTTGGATTTTTTACCGTGGCTTTGCTCCTTAATCTTTTTTATAAGCTTTTCAATGGGCGCAGTCATCCTACCGGCCAGCACAATGCTCAAAAGTGCCGAGGCCGCGCAAAGTACCACTGCAAGGTAGTTTATGCTTCGGCCGGTTGTTGCCAAAACGGCCGCAATTTCCTCCGCCGAGTTTTCAATATAAACAACACCGCTCACCGTGCCGTTTTTCATTACGGGAACAGCGGCGGCCGTGCTTATTTTTCCGTCCGTTTCCACCTTGTTATAGCTTGTTTCTCCGCAAAGAGCGGTAAGTATCATCGGGCTTAGGCGCACCTTTCCCTTTGAATTTGAATAAATGTTCACCGTGTTATCGTAAATCACTAAGGCATCCGCATTAGTAACAATAATTCTGTTGTCCTTGCTTATCGAAAGCTGTTCCACCTCTTCATCCAACGCGGAGGCAATTTCGCCCTCCGGCAGACGGGCAATATCCGTTGCGATAATGCTTATTTTTGTTACCATGTTGACACGGTTATCGTTGTAAAGGCTGGACGCCATGGCCGACATGATATATGTCCGCAAAACAATAACCGAAACCAAAATTACGGCTATATAGGTAAAAATCAGCCTGGCCTTCATGCTGTAAAAAAGCTTTACGGTTTTGTGGCCAAGGCGGTTTTTTTCCTTTTTTTCACTATTCCTCTTTAAAATAATAACCTACTCCCCACTTTGTATTAATATAAACGGGATGTGCGGCATCCGGCTCAATTTTTTCCCTTAAGCGCCTAATGTGAACGTCCACCGTTCTGTTATCGCCGGGATAGTCATATCCCCAAATAATATCAAGCAGTGCTTCCCTTGAATACACCTTACCGGGATTGGAAATGAAAAGGTCCATAAGCTCAAATTCCTTGCCGGTAAGCTCCACCGTTTTATCACCTACGGTTGCCCGTCTTAGGTTATAGTCAAGCTTTACGCCGCCGCGCACAACGGTTGCATTATTACTTTTTTTGCTTACAGTGCCCTGGCCGCTACGCCTGATAATTGCCTTAACCCTAAGCTTAAGCTCCAAAATATTAAAAGGCTTTGTAAGATAATCGTCCGCCCCGTATTCAAGACCCATAATCCTGTCCATATCATCGGTTTTGGCTGTAAGCATAATTATCGGAACACTGGAAAAGTCCCTTATAATCCGGCAAACCTCCAAGCCGTCAATTTTCGGAAGCATAAGGTCCAAAATAATTAGGTCAATGGACTTATCGCGTGCAAGCTTGACCGCCTCCTCGCCGTCATATGCCGTTTCAACGTCATAGCCCTCCTGCTCAAAATTAAACTTAATGCCCTTGACAAGCAATTTTTCATCATCAACAATCAAAATTTTCATTGCCAAATTTTCATCCTTCCGAAAAAAAATAAATCTTTTTCACCGACCCAAACCGGCGTTAATCCTTCCAAAATCGGTTTACCTATAGGATACCACAAATTCAAACGGAGTTCAACATTTTTTTGAAAGTTTTTAAAACAAAAATGCGGCTTTCGCCGCATTAATCTGCCAGTACATAAATGTTACAGTTTCTTCTTCCGAACTGTATGCACTGATTGTATGAATCATAAAATAAATCTACTATATTGCCTTTAATTGCGCCGCCTGTATCACCGGCCACACAAACGCCGTACGACCATGTACCGTCTGCCGACTCAATATAAAGTCTTGTACCCAAGGGAATTACTCTCGGATCAACGGCAACAACGCCGACCTGTGACCTAAGACCGCTTGCAGTTATACCTTTATCGCAATAAGCAGTAGCCGTGGCGCTTATCATCATGCTGTAGGGCTGACCGTTCACCGTGCCAACCGCATCTCTTGTATTCAAGGAGCTTTTCTTCAAATTCCAAACTCCGTACTCAACAACCTCATCAACAGCAGGTCTTACGAGGCTTTCAGTTACAATTTCATCATAAACCTTGCCGTCATGATAGGTAATCACCTTGTCAATACGCTTTTCGCCTTCAATTCCGGCAACGGTAACAACCTGCTCCGCAGGCTTTAAATAAATGTTTTCAACCCTTTGCGTTTCGTAAGGCACCGCCTGTGACTGGGTGTTGTGCACCGTTGCCACACGCGTTATTTTAATTTCAATACCGTCCCAAAGCTCCACCGAGCTCAAAGGATAGCACAAATCATCCGCATCCATAGTAAGGCCGGCCGCCTTAATTGCATCGTTTACCGTGCCCTTACTTAAATAAACTGGGAAAACGCCGCCATCAGCATATATATTAATAAGATAGGCGTTTTTAACGTCATAGCTTTCGCCGTCAACCAAGCGAGCCGCGCCTTCGCCCACGCTGTCAGTCGGCTTAAGGCCTGCTGCGCCGGACATTTCCAGCTCACGCGCGGTTGCAGCCGAGGTTTTAACCTCATAAGTGTTTTTTACATTGTTTACGGTTATTGTTTTAAGCTTGTTAATTGATACCGTTCCCGAGCTGAGAAGCTTTGTATCTGCCGCGGGAATTACCGTGTCGCCGTGCTCTATAAAAATATTTTCCTTTTCCAAAATATCTTTGACGGTACCGGCCTTTGTATTAACAGTTTTTACCGTTACTCCGTCTACATTTATGTGGACCTGAATCGAGTCGTCATAAATATAGCTGTTAAGCGAGCATACCGCAAGAACAAGTGTAACAGCCATTACAGCCGCCGCATTATTAAAAGCAGAAAGCAACGCTTTAAGCTTACCAAACATAAAAATTTCCTCCGGTTTTTTATTTACTCCTTCCGCTTACCGTATTGCTTCAAGCGAATGGAGCATCAATTCCTAAAAGATTATATTCACGATTCTCATAAATTATAACTAAATTGTTACAAAAAGTCAAGCCTTTTTATTCGCGTTTAGTGGTTTTTTGAATTGATTTTAGTTTTACCAACTATATTTAGTGGTTATTGTGTGAATTTTTTTGTAATAATTTTAACATTTTCATTTAATTTCACATATTTTTAAT
>CAZITC010000068.1:0-5961 GCA_964542085.1 uncultured Ruminococcus sp.
CCGTCAAGGTATTGTTGGATGTTTTGGAGGAAATGACAATAACTGTTTCTACAATTGATAAGGAGTAATTTATGAAGCAATCTTGTTTTACGGTAGAGTCAAACGAAAAAATTGCCACAGCGGTTTACAAAATGGTGCTCAAAGGTGACACCCAAGATATTAAGCGCCCCGGCCAGTTTGTGAACATAAAGCTTGAAGGTAAGTACCTTCGCCGTCCCATTTCCGTGTGCGATTATGACGGCGAAACGCTGACGATTATATATAAGGTTGTCGGCGAGGGAACGGCGCAAATGGCAGAAATGCAAAAGGGCAAGGTGCTGGATATTTTATCCGGATTAGGCAACGGCTTTGACGTGGATAAAAGCGGGGACAGACCGTTGTTGATTGGCGGCGGCGTAGGCGTTCCTCCGCTTTATAACCTGGCAAAGCGCCTTTCAGAGCAAGGTAAAAGTGTAAGTGTAATAATGGGCTTTAACAAGGCGGACGAAATTTTTTATGTCGATGAGTTTAGCCGCATAGCCGATGTTAAAGTGACCACTGCGGACGGAAGCTTCGGCATAAAGGGCTTTGTTACCGATGCGATGGACAAAACGGATTACAGCTATATTTACACCTGCGGACCTGAGCCTATGCTTAAAGCGGTTTACAATGCTTCAAATACGGACGGTCAGTTTAGCTTTGAGGAAAGAATGGGTTGCGGCTTTGGCGCTTGCATGGGCTGTAGCTGTAAAACAAAATACGGTACAAAAAGAATTTGTAAGGACGGTCCTGTGCTTGTGAAGGAGGAAATCATATGGTAGATACAAGGGTAACGCTGTGCGGCATTGAGATGGACAATCCGATAATACCGGCCAGCGGCACATTCGGATACGGCTATGAGTTTGCTGAAATTTATGATATAAACTGCTTGGGCACATTCTCCTTTAAGGGTACAACAAAGGAAGAACGGTTTGGAAATCCCACTCCGCGTACAGCTGAATGTAGCTCCGGTGTTATTAATGCGGTGGGCTTGCAAAATCCCGGAATTGACAAGGTAATAGCAAACGAGCTTCCCAAACTTAAAAAATGCTTTTCCAAAAAGGTAATGGCTAATGTTTGCGGCTTTTCTACGGAGGAATACGTTGAAAACACAAGAAGGCTTGCCGAGGAGGATATTGTCGGGTGGCTTGAAATTAACATTTCTTGCCCCAATGTTCACGCAGGCGGCAGAAGTTGCGGCATGAGCCCGGTAACCGCGGCGGAGGTAACGCGTGAGGTAAGAAAGGTAACAGATAAGCCTATTATAATAAAGCTTTCGCCCAATGTAACGGATATTGCGGAAATTGCTAAGGCCTGTGAGGATGCAGGTGCAGACGGAATAAGCTTAATTAACACGCTTTTGGGCATGAGAATTGACATTAAAAGAAGAAAGCCCGTAATTGCAAACAAAATGGGCGGCTTTTCCGGGCCGGCGGTATTTCCGGTTGCCCTCAGAATGGTTTATCAGGTTTACGATGCGGTGAAAATTCCGATTGTGGGAATCGGCGGTGTTTCCACGGCAAAGGATGTTATTGAAATGATGCTGGCCGGCGCCACTGCCGTCGGCGTGGGTGCGGCAAACCTTGTTAATCCCTATGCCTGCCCCGAAATAATAAAGGAGCTTCCTTCGGTTATGGAGGAGTGTGGAATAACAAGTCTTAAGGATATTATCGGAGGTGCTCATAATGGGTAAAGATGTTATAATTGCATGTGATTTTAAGAATAAGGAAGAAACCTTTACTTTTTTGGATAATTTTAAGAACAAAAAGCCTTTTTTGAAAATCGGAATGGAGCTTTTTTATTCCGAAGGGCCGGATATTGTGCGCGAAATTAAAAAAAGAGGACACAAAATATTTTTGGATCTTAAGCTTCATGATATTCCGAACACGGTTAAAAGTGCGATGAAGGTTTTGTCAAAGCTTGATGTTGATATGGTAAACGTACACGCTTCGGGAGCGGCCGCCATGATGGGGGCCGCACTCGAAGGTCTTACAAGGGAGGACGGAACAAGGCCACTTCTCATTGCCGTAACACAGCTTACCTCTACGGATTCTGCGGCGCTTAAAAATGAGCTTTTAATATCCGCTCCTATGGCAGAAACGGTTATGCACTACGCCAAAAATGCAAAAAGTGCAGGCCTGGACGGAGTTGTTTGCTCCCCATTGGAGGCACAAGACGTACATAAGGAGTGCGGAGAAGGCTTTATTACGGTTACTCCGGGCGTTCGCTTTGCAGACGGTGACCTGGGCGACCAAAAGCGCGTGATGACACCGGAGCAGGCAAAAAAAGTAGGAAGCGATTACATTGTTGTCGGCCGTCCAATAACAAGGGCTTCGGACCCCGTGGCGGCATATGAAAGATGTATAAAAGAATTTGTTGACTGAAAGGAAGAAGCAAAATGAAAAAGATTATAGCAAAGGATCTTTTAAAAATCAAGGCGGTATTTTTTCGCCCGGAGGAGCCGTTTACCTGGGCAAGCGGAATAAAAAGCCCGGTGTATTGCGATAACAGGCTTATTTTAACCGCTCCTGAGGTTAGAAATGACGTTGAAAAGGCAATTGCCGAAACGGTAAAGCAAAACTTTCCGGAGGCAGAGGCGCTTATGGGTACGTCAACCGCGGGAATTGCCCATGCGGCAATTGCGGCGCACATTCTTTCAATGCCCATGGGCTATGTGAGAGGGAGTGCTAAGGATCACGGTCGTCAGAACAGAATTGAAGGAAGAATTGAGCCCGGCGAAAAGGTTGTTGTTATTGAGGATTTAATTTCAACCGGCGGAAGCGTTATTTACGTTGTGGAGGCATTGCGTGAGGCGGGAGCCGAGGTTTTGGGCGTTGTTTCCATATTCACCTATAAAATGACAAAGGGACTTGAGCGCTTGGAACAGGCAAATGTTAAAAATATAAGCCTTACCGATTTTGATACAATTGCGGCTGTAGCGGCAGAGGAAGGCTATATTGCCGAGGAAGATATAAAGCGCCTTATCGCTTTCCGTGACAATCCTTCCGATGAGTCGTGGATCGGAGGCGCAAAATGAGAAGCGTAATTGATATTTTGGACCTTGACGTTAACGAGGTTGACGGGCTTTTATCCGTTGCAGAGGATATTATAGCAAACCCGGCACGCTACAGCGAAAAGTGTAAGGGAAAAAAGCTTGCAACGCTGTTTTTTGAGCCGTCCACAAGAACACGCTTAAGCTTTGAGGCGGCAATGTATGAGCTTGGCGGCAATGTTATAAGCGTTTCCTCAGCTGAAAATTCATCGGCCTCCAAGGGTGAAAGCGTTGCGGATACCGCCAAGGTGGTATCGTGCTATGCCGATATTATTGCAATGCGCCACCCAAAGGAAGGAGCTCCTCTTGTTGCGGCAATGAACGCATCCATACCGGTTATAAATGCCGGTGACGGCGGACACAACCATCCGACACAGACCTTGGCCGACCTTCTTACAATTAAGCGTGAAAAGGGCACTTTTTCCGGCCTTACCGTCGGCTTTTGCGGCGACCTTAAGTTCGGCCGCACGGTACATTCACTTATTAATGCAATGTCGCGTTATGAAAACGTTAAGTTTGTTCTCATTTCTCCGGATGAGCTTAAGCTTCCGAGCTATGTAAAAAATATTATCAAGGAAAAGGGTCTTACATATGTTCAAACCGATGACCTTATGAGTGTTATGGGTGAGCTTGACATATTGTATATGACAAGGGTGCAGAAGGAGCGCTTTTTTAACGAGGAGGATTATTTGCGCCTTAAGGACAGCTACATTTTAACGCCGGAAAAAATGCAGAGCGCTAAGGATGATATGATTGTAATGCATCCGCTTCCGAGGGTTAACGAAATAAGCGTTGAAATTGATAACGACAAAAGGGCGTGCTACTTTAAGCAGGTGCTTAACGGAAAGTATATGCGTATGGCACTTATTCTTAAGCTTCTGGAGGTGCGATAATGAATATTGACTCAATAAAAAACGGCATTGTTATTGACCATATTTCTGCCGGAAAATCTCTTGAAATATACAGGCTTTTGGGGCTGGAGGCACTTTCGTGCCCGGTTGCATTAATAAAAAATGCCGCAAGCAAGAAATTGGGCAAAAAGGATATAATAAAAATTGACGGTGATTTTAAGGTAGATACAGAGCTTTTGGGCTTTGTTGACCCCAATGCAACCGTCAACATTATAAAGGACGGGGCAATTGCGGAAAAAAGAACGCTTTCACTGCCCGAAAAGCTTGTCAACGTGCTTGAATGTAAAAATCCGAGATGCATAACCTCCACCGAACAGGAGCTTCCGTTCATTTTTAAGCTGGACGATGCAAAAACAGGCACCTACAGATGCATATATTGCGAAACAAAAAAGGAAAGATAAAATGGCTGTACGTTTGAACGATAATAAAGAAATTGTGGCAAAAATTAAAGAAGGGCTTAAAAGAACAGGGGGCTACTGTCCGTGTCGCCTTGAAAAAACAGATGACAATAAGTGCATCTGCAAGGAATTTAGGGACCAAATGGCAGACCCTGAGTTTGAGGGCTTTTGCCACTGTATGCTTTATTATAAAAGCAAGGATTGAAATTCACACAAAAACCGGTTGCTTCAGCAACCGGTTTTTATTTGTAAAATCTAAAAAATGGATTGACAACAACGCATATTTATTTTGGAAGCACTGTATGGCCGAAGGGAATATACGCAAAAGGAAATTTCCGAGGTCACACTGTATTCCAAGTAAACGGTCGATATTGTTATAAAAGCTTTCTCTATAAAAAAGTATTCGGATTAAATGCCTTATGTTTGAGTGTTATATCAGAAGGTGATTTTGTTTAAATGGTCATTATATCGTGTCCGTTATCTTGAATTTTTATTAACGCAACATTTGTCGGTTTTTTGTCGGTTGATATTTCGCTTTTGGTTTGATATAATAATTTTATAAAAAATCAACCTTAAGGAGGAGCTTTAATGAAAAAAAGCAGCTTTGCAGCAATGATACTGGGAACGGTGGCAGGCGTGTTTTTTGCGCTTGGAATGTGTATGTGCCTTTTGCCGGAGTGGAATGCCTTCAAGGAGGGCATTGTTTTCGGCATAGTCGGTATTTTACTGGGTATTGTTACCCTTGCGGTATGGAGAAAAATGGAGCATAAAAAGCCGATTAAGCTAAACGGCCGCGCAGTGGCGCTTTGCTTACTTGGCGTTTTGGGTGCTTTGGCGCTCGGAACGGGAATGTGCTTTTCAATGCTTTGGAATAAAATGGTTTTGGGAGTTTTAATCGGCCTTTTGGGCATTTTAATGCTTCTTTCGCTTATTCCGCTGATAAAAGGAATTAAATAATTTGAAAGCGAAAAGAGTTGTAATAAGGCGGGCGAAAAAACGCGCACTGACCGGGCTTATAATAAACCTGCTTTACGGGGTGCTTCAATCCGCACTTGGACTTCTGACCGCCTCGATGTGGCTTGCCGCCATTGGCGCCTATTACATAATTTTGAGTATAATGCGCTTCGGTGTTTTAATGATAGGCCGTGAAGGCAAAAATGCCGAAGGCGGTGGAAAAGACTTTGTTAAGGGATTTTGCGGATTTATGCTTTTGGTGCTTGATGCGGTTTTGGCCGTTACCGTTTACCTTACCGCGGCCGAGGGCATTGGTGTTAAATATCACGAAATTATTATGATTACAATGGCAACCTACACTTTTTCAAAGGCCGCCGCGGCCATAGTGAATTTAAAAAGGTGCCAAAAATACAAATATCCCGTGCTGACCGTGTTAAGAAATATTTCACTTGCCGATGCGGTGGCTTCCGTGTTTTCATTGCAACGCTCCATGATAGTATCCTTCGGCGAAATGTCGGTGGAAAAAATTCAGCTTTTTAACATTTTAACCTGCACCGGCGTGTTTATTACGGTAATGATTCTTGCCTTAAACCTTTTGAAAAGAAATAAAAATTTAACGGTATAAGGT
>CAZITC010000069.1:0-5825 GCA_964542085.1 uncultured Ruminococcus sp.
CTCTACCAGCTGAGCTAATGGCCCGTTTCGCTCGCAACAATGAATATATTATCATAAAATCAAAGGTTTGTCAATACTTTTTTGCAAAAAAATAAAAATTTTTATAATAAAATTGCAAGCTTATTCGTTCGGGCCGGCTGATACGGTTATTTTTTGAGTGATTTTTCGGTATTCCTCCGGAGTGTAAAGCCTATTGATAACGGCTAAAAGCTCCTTAGCGGACAACCTTTTGGGAAGAGGACATTCGGCTGCAAAGCACGCGCGAAGATAGGAGCTTTTATTGCCGCCGGCATAGCCGTCGGAATAAAACTCAGAATAAGAAACTCCCTCGGGCACCGCGACATTTTGAGAGTCCGCCTCGGAAAGAAGCTTTATTAAAACCTCATCCTCCATGCCCTCAACGCCCAAAAGACCTTCCTTTCCGGCCCTTTTTTTGCGCTTTTCCTTTCCCGGAACATCAGGAATATAAAGGTTTGTTATTTCTCCCTTTTTTACAAAGCCCTTTATGTGATTGCGGATGAGAAATCCGGCGCGGTCGGAGTCAGTTAAAATTATAATGCCATTTTTTTCGGCAAGAGAGCAAATCATGGAACGCATTTTATCATCCTTAAATATTTGAAAGCCGTTTGTTGCGATTATATGTGCATCAACAATGTTGGACAGCTTTATTTTATCGTAGTTGCCCTCAACAATTATTGTTTTTAATATTTTGATCATAGGTCACCTTAAAAGTTTATTATTGTGCGGTACACGTTTTCAAGATATTGGTCGCTCATACCTGAAATATAGTCGACGACGGCGCGGGCATAATCTTTTTCGGAGCTTTTTATGTGATAGATGATTTTGTTTTTAAGCCTGTCGGCATTTGCTCCGCGGTCAAGATCCCAGTATTGCTCAATCCAATGCAGAAAGCTTCTCATAAACGGATAAAGCGCGGAGGCCTCCTTTATGCTTTCGGCGGTTTTTTCCTTATCGTAGGCCATGTAAATTGTGTTGAAAATCTTTCTTAAGGCAATAACCGCAAATTCCTTATAGCCGCGAAGGCGGTAATGGGAATAAATGCACTCGTTGTTAAAGGCCTTTATAAGATTCATAAGATAAGCACGCTCCTCCGATAGGCAAATGCCCTTTTCGGGTGAACTGCTTTTGCAAACATCTGTTATAAATTCGCTTATCAAAACAGTGTTATTTATATTGTTTATGCTGACATCCTTAAGCTTTTCATCGGATTTTAAGATTTTAATAAGCTCATTTAACTGCCCCTGCGTAAGGATTTTAAGCATAAGAGCATCCTCTAAATCTCGTCCGAGGTAGGAAATTTTATCCGCAAGCTTAACAACACAGCCCTCCCAGGTATAGGGTGAAAAATCGGATGCCTTACGGAAGGAGTAAAGGTCGCCAAAGTCGCTTCTTGGCTTTAGATTGTTCTCGTCAACCTCGCCGCAGTGAGAAATTACGCCGTCGCGCACGGCGTAGGTTAGATCCATATTGCGGCGCAAATTTTTATCGTCCTCCAAAAGCTCGATGTCATCAATCATGTGAAGGCCGTTTTTTTCGTGCCAAAAGCGCTCCAGTCCGTGATGCGCGCATATAGAGTCCAAAACCTCCTCGCCGGCGTGACCGAAGGGTGCGTGCCCCAGATCGTGAGCAAGCGAGATTGCGCGTGTAAGCTCTGTATTCAGGCCGAGGTGCGATGCAATGGTGTAGCTTACGGATTCAACATGGGCAACGTGCTCAATTCTTGTGCAGATGTGGTCACTTTTCGGTGAGAAAAAAACTTGCGTTTTATGCTTAAGACGTCTGTAAGCCATGGAATGTATAATTCTTGTGTAATCGCGGCCGAATTCGCTTCTGACGTCCGAATCGCGCTTATAAAGCTCACTTTCGCGCCTGACGGAGGGCTCCCATTTTTCGTTATCGGGAAAAACAGCTTCTTTTGTAAACATTATTCATTCACCCTTAAAATTTGTAATATTTCATCCGGCCGGTCAACAATAACATCGGCACCGGCATTTTTAAGCTCGTCAACTCCGCGAAAGCCCCAAGAAACACCGACCGAGGTAAGGCCTGCGGTATTGGCTGTTAAAATGTCCACATCTGAGTCACCGCAGAAGACAGAACCGCTTTTTTCTGCACCCAGGAGGGTGAGAATTTCATTTACGGCAGTGGGGTCGGGCTTTAACGGGACGGAGGGTCTGCCACCGAAGGCAAGGTCGATTTTCCCTTCAAAAAAATGCTTAACCACGCCCTGAACAGCCGTATCTGGCTTGTTTGAAAGAAGACCGATTTTTACACCGCATTGCTTTAGCCCGGAAAGAAGCTCTGTTATGCCGGGATAAACCTTCGTAAGATACAAGGGCTTTTTGTCGTAAAGCTTATTATAATATGTAAAAACACGGTCAAAATCCGCCTTAGTCCATGCTCCGCTTTTAGACAGTGCACGCTCAATAAGCTTAACTGCGCCGTTGCCGACAAAATGCTTGTATTCATCCGGAGAGGCGGTTGAAAACCCGTATTTTGACAGAGCTTGATTACCGTAGTAGGTGATGGTATCAATTGTGTTGAGTAAGGTGCCGTCTAAATCAAAAATAACTGCCTGCAAAAAAATCACTTCTTTTTCGTATGATGTCTTTTGTCAATTATACTTTATTTTCTGCCCTTTGTCAACTTGGAAAGCTCCTCGGCGGCAAGGGGAACAAGGGAAAAAAGAAAAACGGCAAGCCACTGATGGGCGGAAAGGGGTACGGTTTTGAAAATTTTGGTCAACGGGCCTATTATGCATACAAGACATTGCATTAAAAGTCCTAAGATGGCGGCCGCAATAAGCCATCTGTTGTGGTTTTCGACCTTGAAAACGCTTTTCTCGCTTCGAACATTAAAGGCGTGAACAAGCTGGGATATGCTAAGAGTGCAAAAGGCTACCGTGCGGCCGACTCTCTCTCCACCGCCTAAGGAAAATCGGCCGAAGGAATAGGCGGCTATGCTTACGGCGCCGATTAGAAGCCCCTCGGCCAATATATCGGCACCGAGCCCATCGGAGAAGAAGCCTTTTTTGGGATTTTGCGGCTTTTCGTTCATTATGCCGCTATCGGCCCTATCCATGCCCAGAGCAATGGCGGGAAGGGAGTCGGTGATTAAATTAACCCAAAGAAGCTGAATGGGCAAAAGAACGGCGCCCAGCCCTGACAGCATACCGACAAGCATTAAAAGAATTTCGCCTATATTGGAGGAAATTAAAAAATGAATGGCCTTTTTTATGTTTTTGTAAATAATTCGGCCTTCCTCGACGGCCTGCACCATCGTACTGAAATTATCGTCCGTTAAAACCATGTCGGAGGCGGCACGAGCAACATCCGTGCCGGATTTTCCCATTGCACATCCGATGTCGGCCGCCTTAAGCGCCGGAGCATCGTTAACACCGTCGCCTGTCATTGCAACAATGTGGCCGTCAGCTTTAAGAGTATTTACAATTCTGAGCTTTTGCTCCGGAAGCACGCGTGCGAAAACACAGATGTGCCGCAGAGCTTTTTTTAAGGCCTCGTCACTCATGGCGCCAATTTCCGTTCCGGTTAAAACCTCGGTGCTTTTAAGCTCAAGCTCAGATGCAATGCTTTTGGCGGTTTCAGCATGGTCGCCTGTAATCATAATGACTTTAATGCCGGCACGCTTGCAGGAAGAAATTGCCTTCTTTGCCTCCGGGCGAAGAGGGTCGGAAAGAGCGATGGAGCCGATGTAGCACAGACCGGTCTCGTCCGGGAGATGGCCGGAGCGCTTTGCGGCAACGGAAAGCACGCGAAGTCCTTTTTTTGCACTTTCGGAGCATTGGGCGTAAAGCCTTTTTTTATCGGACGGTGACATAGGTCTGATACATCCGTCACATAGAAATCGGTCACACCGATCCAAAACGGAGTCGAAGGCACCCTTTACGATTGTAACCGTTTCACCGTTTATTCGGTTTACGGTTGCCATGCGCTTACGCTCGGAGGAAAAAGGAATTTCCGCAATGCGTGGCCGGTCACTGCGCAAGCGCAGTATATCACCGCCGTAGCGCCTGACGATGGCCGCCTCGGTACCGTTTCCGGTTTTCCCGTCGGAGTCGGAGGCAAGCGCCATTAAGGTAAGGGTCGCCTCCTCATTTTCAAAAACAGAGGCTACGGTCATTTCGTTTAAGGTAAGGGTGCCGGTTTTATCCGTGCATATGACGGTGGCACTGCCCAGGGTTTCAACGGCCGGTAGACTTCTTATAACCGCTTTTTTTCGCGCCATTTTGGAAACACCCATGGCAAGCATAACGGTTACAATGGCGGGGAGCCCTTCGGGTATTGCGGCAACGGCAAGTGAAACACCGGTCATAAACATAAAAAACGGGTCATACTGCTTGATAATACCCACGGCAAAAATAACAAAGCAACAGAAAATTGCGCCGAGAGCAAGAAGCTTGCTGGCAGATGAAAGCCTTTTGGAAAGTGGGGTTTCGTTTGATACGGGAGAGCCAATCATTTTGGCAACTTGACCCACGTGGGTGTTCATTCCGGTGCAAATAACGGCGGCCTTGGCATGACCGGAGGTAACAAGTGAGGAAGCGTAAACAATGTCAGACCGCTCCGGGATGGAGCAATTCGGCGAAACTGTGGCGGAATGTTTTTTGACCGGCTCCGACTCGCCGGTCAGAGCAGACTCATTAACGCAAAAATCCGATGAATTAATAATTCTTGCATCCGCCGGCACCATAGAGCCGGAGGTAAGGAAAATAACATCGCCCGGAACAACTGCTTCGGAGGACACGGTTTCCCTTTTTCCGTTTCGAAGGCAAATGGCCTTCGGGTCGGTAAGGCGCTTCAATGCGGAAATGGCGTTTTCCGCGCGCGCCTCTTGAACGGTGCCGATTATTGCATTTAAAAATACAATTGCCATAATAATCAAAGGGTCGGTAAGGTCCTTATCGCCGTTTAAGGCGGAAACGGCAAAGGAAATTGCCGCGCTTATTATAAGAACGATGATGCAAAAGTCGGAAAATTGCGAAAAAAAACGCTTTATTAAGGACGGCGGCTTTTTTTCCTCCAGTCGGTTGGGGCCGAAGGTCTTAAGTCTTTTCTCAGCCTCCGATGCGGAAAGACCGGCTTCAAAGTCAGTGCCGAGCTTTTCCTCGGCCTCGGTTAAGTTCATTGCATGATAATTCATTTACTCACCCCCTACAATAGTATTCGTCGGGGCTTTGAATTATGTATACAAGCATTAGGGAAGATATTTATTGACAGAAAAAAACAAAAATGCTATACTTAAAGCAAAAAAACCTGAAATGACGGGGTGAGTAAATGACCTTACAGCAAATTCATTATGCGCTTACAATTGCCGCCTTCGGCTCCATGAACAAGGCCGCGGAGGAGCTTTTTATTTCACAGCCCTCGCTGACAAATGCAATTAAGGAGCTGGAAAAGGAAATAGGCGCATCGATTTTCATAAGAACAAGCAGAGGTGTTGTTCCCACGAAAGAGGGGGAGGAGTTTCTGCTTTATTTAAGGCAACTGTATCAGCAGTATGAGCTTATTGAAAAGCGGTATTTAAATTCCGGCTCGGTTAAGCGAAAGTTCGGCGTTTCTACGCAGCATTATTCCTTTGCGGTAAAGGCTTTTGTCGATACGGTGAAATGCTTTGGCACCCTTAATTATGAGTTTGCAATCCGTGAAACAAAAACTCTTGATGTTATTGAGGATGTGGGCAATTTTAAAAGTGAAATCGGCTTGCTTTACATGAATGATTTTAATAGAAGGGTTATGGGTAAAATATTAAAGGAGAGGGAGCTGGAATTTAGACACCTTATAGAC
>CAZITC010000070.1:0-5808 GCA_964542085.1 uncultured Ruminococcus sp.
GGAAACGGAAGTCGTTCTTTGTTACCATGCTTCTTCCGTCGATACCCTTACCGCCGACGTTTAAGGTTGCCCATACCGGGTCACCGGAGAACAGCTCGTTGTACGAGGGAATTCTTGCGAATTTTACCATACGGAACTTCATAACCATGTGGTCAACAAGCTCCTGAGCCTCAGACTCTGTAATTGTGCCTTCCTTAAGGTCACGCTCAATATAAATGTCAAGGAAGGTGGAAACACGGCCAACGCTCATAGCGGCGCCGTTCTGTGTTTTAATAGCGGCAAGATAGCCGAAGTACAGCCACTGGAATGCCTCGTGAGCATTGTTAGCGGGAAGAGAAATGTCAAAGCCGTAGGATGCAGCCATCTGCTTCATTTCCTTAAGAGCCTTGATCTGCATGGTGATTTCCTCTCTCTGACGGATTTCGTCCTCAAACATGGACTCACTTTCGCAGAGTGAATAATCCTCCTGCTTCTTTTCGATAAGCATATCAATACCGTAAAGAGCAACTCTTCTGTAGTCGCCGACAATTCTTCCTCTTCCGTAGGTATCGGGAAGACCGGTTACGATTTTGTTCTTTCTGATTGTTCTCATCTCGGGAGTATATGCATCAAATACGCCCTGATTGTGAGTTTTGTGATATTCGGTGAAAATTTTGTGAAGCTCCGGATTGGGAGTGTAGCCATAGGTTTCGCAAGCCTCCTCAGCCATTTTGATGCCGCCGAAGGGCATAAATGCACGCTTTAAGGGCTTGTCTGTCTGAAGACCTACAACCTTTTCAAGGTCCTTAAGCTCGGGATCAATGTATCCGGGAGCGTGTGAGTTGATACCTGTTACAATATCGGTATCCATATCAAGAACGCCGCCTTTAGCGCGCTCTTCCTTTTGGAGCGAGGAAAGCTTGCCCCAAAGCTTTTCTGTTGCCTCTGTCGGGCCGGCAAGGAACGACTCGTCCCCATCATAGGGTGTGTAGTTGTCCTGAATAAAGTCCCTGGTGTCTATATCATCGCGCCAAGCTTTACCCTTGAAGCCTCTCCATTGAGTGAAATCCTTCATGAATGTTTACCTCCTGAAAATAAATTTAGCATATTTATTGGCGGCCGAAAATGCCCGGCCAGGCAGACAAACGTAACATTTTGCGCTTGCCTGACTATATCAAAGGAAATCTTTCCTTTAGTATAGCCTATACCATATCAATTTTATCACTCTGAAAGGGAATTGTCAACAAAATAAACGAAAAAGCTGAAAATTTCGGATTATTGCCGAATTTTGCAGCTTTTTTGCGGAAGGAATGTATGTTATTTTTATTATACGGAATATTTTTCGTAATGCTCCTTTAATTTCTGAAAGGTAATGTCGCTTAAATCGTGCTCAATTTTACAGCTGTCCTCATAAGCTGTGTCGGCATCAACGCCGAGATTTATCAAAAGCGTTGCAATAAGCTGATGGCGCTCATAAATTTTTTCGGCAATGGCACGGCCGCTTTCGGTTAAAGAAAGGTTACCCTCATCATCCACCGAAACATAGCCGTCTTCGCGCAAGGCCTTCATGGCAACCGAAACGCTTGCCTTGGAAAAGCTTAAATGATTTGCAACGTCAATGCTTCGTACATGGCCGTGCTTGATTTTGAGCATAAGCACCGTTTCAAGATAGTTTTCCGCAGACTCCTGCATTTTCATAAAAAATCACTCACCTAAAAAGTATTAAAGTTATTCTATCATATTTCTTAAGCTTTGTCAAACCTCGGATTTATATGCGGAAAAATGTGCAAAATATTTTCCATATTATTGACAACAGGGCGCCTTTCGTGTATAATTAAATAAAATGCGATAGCTTTACATGAAGGAGGAATACATGTGCTTAACATAAACCTAAAGGCAATAATTTTTGAAGAAAAAGCGGCACTTGCGTGTAAAAGTGAGCTTTCGGCCTTTGTTTCGGAGGCAAAAAAATATGCCTCGGAAATTTGCATTGATTTAGAGGGAGAAAAGGTGCCCTCCGGCTTGGAAAAATATTTTGACCGTGCAGGTGGTTTTGACTACAGAACAATGCATGAGGAAATAAGAATGCCCGTTTTCCACTGCGTTGTTTTCGCCGTAAGTGAGGATTACATCAAAAAGGCAAAAAGCTGGGGCTATAAGGTTGTTAAAATCGGTGATGGAAGCGATGCATCGCTTCTTGCAACCGTTTCGTCGCTTTCGGAAATAAGTGTAAGAAATTTCTTGGAATGCGGTAAAATCCGTCCGTATGAGGTTAACGAAAACGAGTTTACGGAAACTGATGTCGATGCTTCGGATATTAAGCATTTGGAAAGCGTTTTTGCTCTCGGTAACGGTTATTTGGGATTTAGGGGTACATATGACGAAAGCGATGAGTCACTCCCCGAGGAGTCCGGAATGTACATAAACGGAATTTTTGAAAAGACCCCCTTAAGACATTTGTGCCGATTCAAGGGCTATCCCGATTATGATCAGTTTACGGTAAATTTAGCGGATTTCAGAATTACCGAAGTGTATATTGACGGTGAGAGAGCGAAGACATCGAATCTTAAAAACCATAGAAGAACACTTGATTTCATAAACGGAAGAATTAACAGAAGTTTTGATTTTGAAACCTCAAGCGGAAAAATTGTACATGTAGAAAGCATAAGAATTGTCAACATGAACCGTCCTCACAGTGCCGAGATTAGATACAGTGTAACACCGATAAATTTCAGCGGTGAGGTAAAGATTGTATCGAGAGTTATAAAGACAACCGACATTGCGAGAAAACATCCCTTAAGCGTTACGAGCGAAAAGCTTACGGACGGCGGAATCGAATTTGTTTCAACGGTAGAGGCAACACGCCAGGAGGTGTCGTTTGCACTTCGCCATCTTGTTACAGCAAACGACTATACTGCCGAGCAGAAGTCGGAAGGTAATGAATATACATATGAAGTTACCGCAAAAGTAAAAGAGAACGAAAAGGTCACCTTGGAAAAGTTTGCGGCATTTTATGCAAGCGTTGATAATGTTGCAAATATGAGTGAGGCATCGATTCGTGAAGCGGAAGAAAACTTTAATATGGGATTCGATGCTCTTGCTGCTGAGCAGACGGCATTTTGGACGGATCACTGGGAAAAGGCCGATATTAAGATCGACGGTCCTGAGGCTGATCAGCAAGCTATAAGATTCAGCTTGTTCCATCTCCGCCAGCAGGTGCCTTCGATTAACGAGGCATCAATCGGTGCAACAGGTTTGACGGGTCCTAACTACAGCGGTAAGGTTTTCTGGGATACCGAGATGTACTTAATGCCCTACTATAACTTCACTGAGCCCGAAATATGCAAGCAGCTTCTTTTGTACAGAAAGAAAATTCTTCCCCGCTCAGTTGAGAGAGCCAATCAGATGGGCGGAGTCGGTGCACTTTATGCTTGGAGCAGTATTAACGGTGAGGAAACGAGCTTTATATATGAAGCGTCGACTGCCGAATATCATGTAAACAGTGATATTGCATATGCAGTTTGGAGATACGACAGAACTACAAATGACAAAGAATTCATCTATGAAAATTGTGCTGAAATGGTATTCCAGACAGCGAAATTTATGGCTCACAGAGGAACATTTGTGGATGCTTACGACGGAAGATTTTGCATTAACTCCGTTTGCGGACCGGATGAGTACGGCTGTGCGGTAAACAACAACTGCTTCACAAACTTCATGGTGCAGTTCCACTTAAGATATGCTCTTCAGATTTATGAAGAGATGAAGACAGCAAAGCCCGAGCTTTTGAAGAAGATTGCCGAAGGCATGGATCTTGACGAGACGGAGTTAAAGCTTTGGAAAGATGCGGCAGACAAGATGTACTATCGTATAAATGAAAAGTACGGTATCTACGAGCAGGACGATAAGTTTGTATACAACGATGCCGTGGATATGGATATGATTCCCAAAAACTATGACATAAGAGGAATGTATCACCCCTTAGACCTGTGGAGAATACAGGTTATCAAGCAGGCGGACGTTGTGCTTCTTCAGTTTATTTTCGGTAATCGCTTTACTCTTGAGGAAAAGAAGAGGAACTTTGATTATTACGAGCCGAAAACAAATCACGGCTCATCGCTCTCCGCGGCAATACACGCGATAATGGCGAACGAAATCGGTTACTACGAGCAGGCCTACGATTACTTCAGATGCACTGCCTACATGGATATTGGAGACTTTAAGAAGAACACGGCCGGCGGTATTCACATTGCTTGCCTCGGCGGTGTTTGGATGGTAGTCGTAAACGGCTTCCTCGGCATGAGAATGTACGATGAGGAGGGGCTGGAATTTAACGTAAGACTCCCGGAGGAATGGAACAAAATAGAAACCAGGTTTGCTTACAAAAACGCGGTAATGAATATTAAGGCATCGAAAAAGGAAACCGTTTTCACATTGCTTGAGGGCGATAGCATGACCTTCCGCGCAAACGGAAAAGAAATCTGCCTTACCAAGGAAACAAGCGAAATTAAGGTTGAAAATTGAGGTGGTAGCATGAAAATTAAAGCAGTTATATTTGACTTGGACGGCGTTATTGTGTCGACCGACGAGTGCCATTATCTTGCGTGGAAAAAGATGGCGGATGGTCAGGGAATTTATTTTGACAGAACAATTAACAACCGTCTGCGCGGTGTAAGCCGAATGGAAAGCCTTGAAATTGTTTTGGAGAAGGCGGAAAAGTCTTACACCGACGATGAAAAAAAGGCTTTGGCAGAGGAAAAGAACAATTACTACAAGGAATTTATAAAAAGTCTTACACCGGACGATATTTTACCGGGAGTTATGCGAAATCTTGAAGAGCTTAAGGCAAACGGAATTAAAATTGCAATCGGCTCCTCCAGTAAAAACACACCGGTGATTTTGGAGAATATCGGTCTTGAAGGATATTTTGATGCCGTGTCGGACGGTAATAATATATCAAACTCCAAGCCGGACCCGGAGGTATTTTTGAAAGCTGCGGATATGCTTGGTATAGCATACGGCGATTGCATGATTGTAGAGGATGCGGATTCCGGCATACTTGCAGGTAAGGCGGCCGGTATGCAAACCCTTTCCGTGAACGGCGCAAAGGGAGCGGACTTTTTCTTTAAGAACTTAGCGGACGACAGCGTTTTTGAATTGTTGAAATAATAACTTATTCCCCCAACGGGATTCTTCCCGTTGGGGGAATAAGCAAGGTAAGACGTATGGATTTTATAAAAAAGCATAAAATATGGTTTGCGGTGCCAGTTTTATTGTTTTTGGTGCTGCTTTTTTGGCCGGAGGGAGCAAACAGCTATGACTTCGGAATAACCTATATCGCTTCCGAGCATATGGCAGCATCGGATTTTGAGAAGCTTACGGGAGCCATGACGGATGCGGTAAAGGCGGAGCTTGGCGAGGATGCGGAGATTAATATTGAGGAAATAACAACGGAGTTTGACGAGGGCAGTGCCAGGCAAACGGCAATGGCGCGGCTTTTGTACGGTGACGGGGTTATTTACATTGCAGAATATGAGCTTGTTCGAGATATTGTGGATGATGACGAGCTTTTTGCACCGTTGCCGGATGAGCTTGAAGCCGACATATTAAGCAATGCTTCACTTATGGCGGCCAAAAGCCTTCAAAGCTTTAGCGGTATAAGCCTTGAGGGAAGCTATCCCGAACTGTGCGTTTTCATTCGGTCGGATGTTGCGGAGGAGAAAGCTATGGCCTCATATTTGAAGGAGAACTATGCCGTTGCGGTGAATGTTCTTTTAAAATTAAAATAATTATAAAAAAATGCTTGACAATTTGAAGAAGCTGTGATAT
>CAZITC010000071.1:0-5714 GCA_964542085.1 uncultured Ruminococcus sp.
GCCTTTTGGGGCAAGGATATTTCGATTTTGGCCGATGAGGTGAAGCGCTGTGTTGATAAATAAGGTGGATAATGTTTCGGTTAATATTGCGGACGGACACAAGTATGCCGTTCATGATATTAAAAAGGGCGAGGATGTTATAAAATACGGCATGCCGATAGGTAAGGCGGTAAGTGACATAAAAAAGGGCGAGCACATCCACACCCATAATTTGAAAACAAGCCTTTGCGACGAATTGACATACGAGTATAATTATGTTAAAATAAAAGGGCTTGAAGCCGTGGGAGAGGAACGTTTTTTTGACGGCTACGTCCGCGAAAACGGCGATATCGGTATACGTAACGATGTTTGGATTATCAATACGGTCGGCTGTGTAAACGAAACCGCGCGTGAAATTGCAAAACTTACCGGCGCATTTTGCTTTCCGCATCCTTACGGCTGTTCTCAGCTGGGGGATGACAGGGATATTACAATGAAGGTGCTAAAGGGACTTTGCCTTCATCCGAATGCCGGTGGAGTTTTGGTAATCGGCCTTGGATGCGAAAACAATAATATTGATGAATTTAAAAAGGTTTTGGGCGAATATAGTAATGAAAGAATAAAATTCTTAAATTGCCAGGACTTTGAGGATGAAATTGCAGAGGGTGTGCGCCTGGTGGGTGAGCTTAAAGTCTACGCAGAAAAATTTAAGCGTGAAAAAATAAGCGCCGCAAGGCTTAAAATCGGATTAAAGTGCGGCGGAAGCGACGGCTACAGCGGCATAACCGCAAACCCGCTTGTAGGCGCATTTTCCGATAAGCTTATTTCGCTTGGCGGAAGCTGCGCATTGACCGAGGTGCCTGAAATGTTCGGCGCGGAAACCTTGCTTATGCAAAGATGCGTGTCGCGGCAGGTTTTTGATAAAACGGTAAGCCTTATTAATGACTTTAAAGCATATTACAAAAGGCACGGACAGGTAATTTACGAAAACCCGTCACCCGGTAATAAGGCCGGGGGCATTACCACGCTGGAGGAAAAATCCTTGGGCTGTGTTCAAAAGGGCGGAACGGGCGATGTTACCGATGTAATAACCTACGGCGAAACGGTAAAGGAGCCGGGACTTACACTTTTGAACGGCCCGGGAAATGACATGGTGGCAGTGACCAACCTTGCCGCAGCTGGCGTGCAAATAATTCTTTTTACCACCGGGCGCGGAACGCCTCTCGGTGCACCAGTTCCCACTGTAAAAATATCGTCAAACAAACAGCTTGCCGAAAGAAAGAAAAACTGGATTGACTTCGATGCATCTCCCATGCTGGAGCGTGACAGCGCAAAGGGATTAGCCGACGGGCTTTTTGATTATGTGCTTCGTGTTGCATCGGGTGAAAAAACTAAAAACGAAATAAACGGATATAGGGAAATTGCTGTTTTTAAGGACGGTGTAACCCTGTGAAAAAGAGGGGTGCTTTATGGGTATAATTAACGAAGGCTTTATGCTGACAAACAAAACAGGAAAAAAACTTTATTACGATTACGCAGAGGGTTTGCCGATTATTGACTATCACTGCCATCTTGTGCCGCAGATGATTGCATCTGACCATAAGTTTGAAGATGCGTATGAGCTTTTTCTCGGCGGTGACCATTATAAATGGCGCCAAATGCGCTCCAGCGGAATTGATGAGCGCATGATAACCGGTGATGCGGATACCTATGAAAAATGGCTGGGCTTTGCAAGCACCTTGCCGCTTCTTATCGGCAACCCTTTATATCATTGGACGGCGCTGGAGCTTAAACGTTATTTTGATATTGACGAGCCGCTTTCTCCCGATACGGCAAAAAGCATATGGGACAAGTGCAATGCTCTTTTGCAAGGGGATGATTTCGGCGGAAAGGGACTGATTAAAAGGTCCAATGTGGAGGTTTTGTGCACAACGGATGACCCGGCGGACAGCCTGGAGCATCACATAAGCCTTAAGGAGAGCGGATTTGGAACAAAGGTGCTTCCGACCTTCCGACCGGACAAGGCTGTACATATTGAAAACGATGCATTCGTTTCGTATATTAATGACAACCAAATAAAAAGCTATGAAGATTTGCTTTCATTCTTAAGTGCAAGAATTGAATTTTTTAACTCTGTTGGTTGCAGACTTTCCGATCATGCGTTGGAACGCGTACCCTCAAGGGAAGGTAATGCGGCAGAGGCTTTTGAAAAAAGAATGAACGGCCGACTCTTAACCGAGGGTGAGGAAGAGGCGTTTTCCTTTGCGGTATTAAAGCACTGCGCGTCAGAATATGCAAAGCGCGGCTGGACAATGCAGCTTCACATCGGCGCGCTCAGAAACAACAGCGAAAGAATGTTTAAGGCGTTGGGAGCGGACACAGGCTTTGACTCCATCAACGATTTGAGTATTGCACAGGGGCTTTCAAAATTCTTGGACAGCTTAGATGTCGACGGCGTGCTTCCCAAAACAATATTGTATTCGCTCAACCCCAAGGATAATTACGTTTTGGGAACAATGATTGGCAACTTCCAAAAAGGGCCTGTCGCCGGCAAGCTTCAGTTCGGCTCAGCTTGGTGGTTTAACGATAACCGCGACGGAATGGTTGCACAGCTTACAGCGCTTGCAAACCTGGGCACACTGGGCAACTTTATCGGTATGCTTACCGATTCGCGTAGCTTTGTTTCTTATCCGAGACATGAGTATTTCAGAAGAATTTTGTGTAATATGCTCGGTGAATGGGTTGAAAATGGCGAATACCCCGCTGACTTTAAGGCGCTTAAAAGGATTGTTGAAGGCATTTGCTATTACAATGCAAAAAATTATTTTGAATTTTAAGAGGCGATAGTATGCTGAACTATATAAAGCCGGAACAGGCCGGGGTTTCGTCTTCGGATGTTTTGGAATATGTTGAATATTTGGAAAAAAATCAGCTGTCAACGCATGACCTTATTTTAGGCTGCGGCGATGAAATTTTTTTCGAAAAATACTGGGCACCGTTTAACAAGGATTTTCTGCACAGAATGTATTCGGTGACGAAAAGCTTTGTGGGCATTGCAATCGGATTTTTGGAGCAGGACGGGCTTATTTCGTTGGATGACCGGATAGATAAATATTTCCCTGACGAAACGGACGGCCTTACCAACGAAGAAATTAAAAAAATGAAAATCCGCGATATGCTTACAATGCGCACAACAAGAATAGGCACCTATTGGTTTAAGCACCACAACGGCGACAGAGTAAGGCAGTATTTTGCCGATACGGCGGAGCCTTTAAGACCGTCCGGCACAATTTATAACTATGACAGCGCGGCATCGTTCATTTTGGGTGCATTGGTGGAAAGGCTTACCGGAAAAACGCTTATTAACTATATGCGCGAAAAGTTTTTGGATAAAATCGGCTTTTCGAAGGAGGCGTATTGCTTAAAGTGCCCGGGCGGCCATTCTTGGAGCGATTCCGGCCTTTTGTGCACGGCTACGGATTTGTACAGGGTGGGACTTTTCATGATGAACAAGGGCACCTTTGAGGGGGAGCAACTTTTAAATGAAAAGTACGCAGTTGATGCCGTAAGCCGTCAAACCGATAACAATGTAAAAGGACTTTACAATTACAACACATTTGGCTACGGCTATTACATTTGGCGCACCTATGATAATTCGTTTTCCTTTAACGGCATGGGTTCGCAGTTTGTAATTTGCGTTCCCGATAAAAAGCTTATCATGGTGTACAATGGTGATAACCAGGGAAATGATGCGGCAAATAAAATTATTTTTGACGGATTTTTTAATATAATAGTAAGAAGAAAAAAGCTCTCACTGCCGGAAAATAAGGCGGCATATGAAAGCCTTGAAAAAGGTACGTGCGATTTAAAGCTTATTGCGGCAGTGGGCGATAAAAGCTCGGCCTTTGCCGAAAAAATAAACGGTAGAGAGTTTGTTGCGGATAAAAACAACATCGGAATTGAAAGATTTCGCTTTAACTTCGGTGATAAAGGAAGCGAATTTTGCTACAGGAAAAAAGGCAAGGATATGACCTTGAAATTCGGAATGACTGAAAACGTGTTTGACGTTTTCCCGGAGGATGGCTATTCCAATGAAGTGGGCGGCATAAGAGTACCGGAAAACAGGTATAAGTGTGCGTCATCTGCCTCATGGGTAGAGGAACAAAAGCTTTTTATTAAGGTGCAAATAACGGATAAGTATTTCGGAAGACTTAATATTACCGTCGCCTTCACGGATGAAAACAGGGCAGGCTTGTATTTCACTCATGTGGCTGAGGACTTTTTGTGGGAATATGAAGGCTATGTAGGCGCAAGCGCTGAATAAAAAAAGCATTGGGACAGCTAAAGCTGTCCCAATGCTTTTTTTATTCAATTACAATGAGGTATGAGCCGAAAATCGGAAGCTTTAAGGTGAAATCAAAGGAGTTTGCGGTAACCGGTAGGGTTTTCACAAGCTCGGCATCGTGAGCGTTGTCAAGAAGATAAAGCTTTGCGGTTGCATCCGACTTAGTAAGTGAGGTTAAATTAACCGAAACATCAGCGTCTGATGAATTGTCATCGTTGTTATAGTATGTAATAAGAAGTGCGCATTTATCAGAGTCCTTCGCCGCGCAGGTGAACAAATCGTTACTGTCGACTTCCGTCTTAACACAATCCGAAAGCTTGTAAAGCTCATTAAACATCTTGAAGGGATAGTAACCCTTAAGCCTGTCGGAAACGATGTCGGTATTAAAAAGGCCGTTCATGGAGCAAGGCCGTGCATCGTAATACATCAAAAGGTCAAGCGGGGCGTACTGCGAAACACACATGGTTGCGCTTGTGAAGGCGGCACCCTTAAGGCTTTTCATACAGCGCAGGGAATAGATCCATGCATCTGTTTCCCAGCTGGCAACATAGTTCCATTCGTTGCAGATGCTTTCGGTTTTATCAAAGCCGTGACTGTCAAGAAAATCGCGAAAAAGGTGGCAATTTCTTTCGATTATGTGCGGGTCGGTGGTGTATGTGTGCCAGGACAAAAAGTCAAGCGTTAAATTGCGGCGTTTGATTTCATTCAGCAGAATTTCCATTACATCGGGGAGAAAGCCGGTAAATGCCGGGCCGCCGATTTTAAGGGACGGAAACCTTTTTTTAAGGTGTTCTAAGGCAATACAGAAAAAGTCCACAAACTCATCATATGTGCCCTGCCAGCAAAGAGGTACCCCGTCTGCACTGGTGACTTCCGGCTCGTTCCATATTTCCCAATATTCGATATTGTAATTAAAACCGTTTGCCCAACCTTCGGTATAATGGCGAATAATGTGCTCGCATATAACCGCCCACTTTTTAAAGTCGGCCGGGGGAACGGTACCGTATTTTTTTACGGCGTGCTCAATTTTGGAGCCCAAGCGGTAAAAGACCTTGGCGTTTGAAAGGTCAATAACGCCAAGATATTCATCCGTGCAGGCAAAGTCATATGAGTCCTCGGAATAAGGGTTTTTATTGAAATCCGGAAAAATTGCATGAACATCCACCGTATGCTCACCGCCGTAGGTTGAGTTAAAGGAAGCATCGTGGGTGCGAGCGTAGGGGATACCGGCTTCAATAAACCATTGAAGATTGGTAATCTGCTGATCGGCCGACCGTTTGTACACAGGACCGTTGTTTACGGCGTGCATCGGCTTCACTTTGCCGCAGGTATTTTTAAAATCTGCTTTCACTTGAAACATAAAATCATCTCCTTTTTATAAGCTTATTTT
>CAZITC010000072.1:0-5710 GCA_964542085.1 uncultured Ruminococcus sp.
GGACGGCGGCGAATATTTCGGCCCTTACACCAGCGCATATTTTTGCCGCGAAACCATTGAGCTTGCGCAAAAAATCTTTCACCTTCCCACCTGCAGCCGCCGCTTTCCTGAGGATTTCGGAAAAAAGCGCCCGTGCCTTTACCATTCCATGGGGCGCTGTATGGGCGTTTGCACCGGCAGTGTAAGCGAAGAAGAATACAAAAAAGCCATAGCAGACGCACGTGATTTTATAAAAGGGCGCCACAGCGAGCTTCTTCTCCGCTTGGAGGAGGAAATGGCCGATGCCTCCGCCAAGCTTCAGTTTGAGCGCGCGGCCGACCTTCGCGATAAAATAAACGCCATAAAATACATTGACGAAAAGCAAAACGTGACTGTTGTGAACAATGTGGATGCCGATGTTTTCGCCTTTGCCGCCAAGGATAACGACCTTGCCTTCGAGGTGCTTTTCATCCGCGCCGGAAAAATGACCGGACGTGACAGTTTCATGCTTGACGGTGCCTCCGGCATTGACGACGAAATTCTCATGGGCAACTTTCTTTCACAGTATTACGGGCGCGAGGGCGCAACTCCGCCTTCGTTAATCATCACCCCGTGTATGCCGGAGGATAAGCCTATGCTTTGCGAATACCTTGCGGATAAGCGGCACAGCACCGTAGAAATCCGTCACGCTCAGCGCGGAAGATATAAGGAGCTTGTGCAAATGGCCGAAAAAAACGCCGAAAAAACCTTGACCGACAATTTGGAGGCCAAGCTGAAGCAGCAGCTGAAAAAAAGCGCCGCCGAAAGCCTTGGCAAAATCATCGGTCTGCCCTCTGTGCCCACACGCATTGAGTCCTACGATATTTCCCACATTTCAGGTGACGCAGCTGTAGGTGCAATGATTGTATTTGCCGACGGCAAATACTCAAAAAAGGACACACGTTTTTTCAAAATCGCGCCGGACCACGCGGGTGACGACTATGCAAGCATGTATGAAGTGCTTTCACGAAGATTTGCGCGCTTCAAAAACGAATATGAAAGAATTGTTGCCGGTGAAATGGATTCCGACGATGCTAAATTCGCCCTTCTGCCCGACCTTATTTTAATGGACGGCGGACTCGGCCAGGTCAATACCGCCATCGCCGTGCTTTCTGAGCTCGGCATAAGCCTTCCTGTTTACGGCATGGCGAAGGACGAAAAGCACAGAACGCGCGCGCTTATTTCTCCGGAGGGTGAAATAGCTGTAAGTCCCACCTCCTCCGCCTTTCGGCTGATGACAGCCATTCAGGACGAGGTGCACCGCGCGGCAATCGGCTATCATCACAAGCTACGTGAGAAGAACGCCGTTAAAAGTCCGCTTCTTTCCATAAACGGAGTCGGCGAAAAAACCTATGAAAAGTTAATGCGGCGCTTTAAAACCGTTTCCGCAATAAAAAAAGCATCGCTTTCCGAGCTTAGCGATGCAGTCGGCAAAAAAGCCGCCGAAGGAATTTATGAATACTACAAAAAAAATGACCGTTAAAAACGGTCATTTTTATTTTCAACAATTACTCACCCTTACGGTTAGCAAAGCACTCACTGCAATAAACGGGCTTGTCGTTCTTCGGAACAAAGGGAACCTTTGCTTCCTTGCCGCAAGCTGCGCATACAGCTGTGTACATTTCTCTGTTCTCTCTCATAGAAGCCTTCTTTGCAGCTCTGCAATCCTTGCAACGCTGAGGCTCGTTCTGAAAGCCCTTTTCTGCATAAAATTCCTGTTCGCCGGCTGTGAAAACGAACTCATTTCCACAATCTTTGCATACCAATGTCTTGTCCTGGTACATGTTTGATCTCCTCACTTTGAATAGTATAATTATTTGACCCTGACCGGGTTTGCACCGATCTCCTGCTTTTACAGCCGGGCATATGACTGATTAATAAAATAACGTGCCGGTCGTCATAAGGTCCGCTCCCGAACAACACCTTCCAGCTTACGCTTTATGCGCTGAAGTGCATTGTCAACCGCCTTCTGAGGCTTACCAAGCTTTAACGCTATATCATGATATGTTCGGCCTTGCAAATAATAGCCGAGCACCTGTTTTTCAAATTTGCTTAACAGGCTTTGAATTTTTTCACCGATTATAAGGTAGCGTTCTTTATTGATAATTATTTCCTCAGGGTTGGGAAGAGTATCTCTGCAAATAACGTCCATCAGGGCAGCAGCTTCCTCGTCATCATCAAATAAGGGCTGACTTAAGGATATTGAATTATTCAAAGGACCGTGTTTTAACCTTGTGGCGGCTTTTATGGCCGTGGCAATTTGGCGCATTATGCAGGTTTCGGCAAAACTTTTGAAGGGAACACTGTACGACTCATCATAATCCCTTGTGGCTTTAAAAAGACCAATCAGGCCTTCCTGAATAAGATCCTCCTTATCGGCACCCACCAAAAAATAGCGAAATGCCTTTTGCCTAACCAGCCCGACATACCTGCCGATTAAAAAGTCAAGAGCATCGTTATTGCCCGCGCGGGTCAACCTAATCAGCTCTTCATCGGAATAACCGGAGTAATCGGAAACGCTCAAGCCTTATTACCTCCTATGCCTACCACATTAATGATAGTATACTAAAAATTATTTTTTTTGTCAAGTAAATTCTAAAAAAAATGCTTCGAAAGTGTTTTCGAAGCATTTTTACGTTTATATTCCCGCCTTTTCGGCAAGAAGCTGTGCCATATCCGTTTGCTCCCAAGCAAGCTCCTCTTTTCCAAAGTGGCCGTAGTTTGTGGTCTTGGAATAAATGGGTGCTCGCAGGCCAAGCTTTTCAATTATGCCGTGAGGCCTTAAATCAAAGGTATCCATAACGATTTTTTCAATCTCCGCATCAGGAATTTTGCCGGTTGCGAAGCTGTCCACCCTAACAGAAACAGGCCTTGCAACGCCGATTGCATATGCAATTTGAATTTCGCACTTTTTGCAAATGCCGGATTTTACAAGGTTTTTTGCAACATAGCGTGCCATGTAAGCGGCGCTTCTGTCAACCTTTGAGGGGTCCTTTCCGGAAAATGCACCGCCACCGTGGCGCGCATATCCGCCGTATGTATCCACAATGATTTTTCTGCCGGTAAGACCGGAGTCACCGTAAGGGCCGCCGATAACAAAGCGCCCCGTGGGATTAATGTAAACAGCGGTTTTATCGTCCATCATTTTTGCATCAATAACCGCGTCAATAACGTGCTTTTTAATATCTCGCTTAATTTGCTCCAAGCTTACCTCCTCATCATGCTGCGATGAAACAACAACCGCATCAATCCTCGAAGGCTCACCCTCATCATTATATTCAACAGTTACCTGGGTTTTCCCGTCCGGACGCAAATACGGCAAAATTCCGCTTTTTCTTACATATGTAAGGCGCTTGGATAATTTATGCGCAAGATAAATCGGAAGAGGCATGAGGTTTTCCGTTTCCGAGCAAGCGAAGCCGAAAATAAGCCCCTGGTCGCCGGCACCGCTTTCAGGATCGTCCGAGTCACCCACGCCCATTGCAATATCGGGCGACTGACCGTGAAGCGAGTCCGTTACACAACATGTATCGGCATCAAACCCCAGGGCGGAGCTTGTATAGCCGATTTCCCTTACGGTATCTCTTACAATTGTTTGAATGTCCGCATTGGCCTTGCTTGTAACCTCACCCATAACATGAATCATGCCTGTGCAGGCGGTTACCTCACACGCAACACGTGAATAAGGGTCCTTCTCCAGATAGGCATCAAGTATACGGTCGGCAACAAGGTCACACACCTTGTCCGGATGCCCCTCGGTAACCGATTCGGATGTAAAAAGTTTTTTCAACGATCATTCACTCCTCTTAACAAACAAAAAAATCTACTTAGCGTAGATTTTTGTTTACAAATCGTACAGTGGGAAAACTGTCATTTTATTTTGCATTTATAAAACTTACGCCATGGCGTTATAACGCTTGACTATTGCAGATTTCTTTCTTGCTACAGTGTTCTTATGGAAAACACCCTTTGCGGCAGCCTGGTCAAGTTTCTTAACAGCATAGGTAACAGCCTTCATTGCTTCCTCCTTGTTGTTTGCGGAAACAGCAGCGTCAGCCTTTCTTAAAGCTGTGTGAATAGCAGACTTGATCATCTGATTTCTTAAGGTTTTCTTTTTTGTAATAAGAACTCTCTTCTTAGCTGATTTAATATTGGGCATGTAAGTCACCTCCATAATAAAAGATTTAATACATTTGGGTCACGGAGAAAAGGAAAAGCGAACGGTGCCCTTCATTTTCTGCCTGTGTATTTTTCAGCAAAATATATTCTATCACACTTTTTTTGAAAATGCAATAGGTTTTTAAACTTTTTTATAAATATTGTTGTTTTTTATATTTTTTCGGCCTTTACGGGTGAAAAAATGATTCTTTTAAATAGTTTTTTGCACCAAGCTGTCTATCTTCCCTTGATAACCGGTGAAAGCTTTTTGTAAATCCAAAGCGTTATTACCGAAAGCACGATGCCCTTAGCTATATTAAACGGCGTTACCGCGGTGAATATTATTGAAAGCATATCGCTTGCCGATGCACCGGGCATATATAAAGGAAACATTAAAAAATAATTGGATGCAATTGCCACAAGGCTGTAGCACACCGTTGCCACGACAAAGCCGATAATTGCGGCCTTTTTTGTTTTATGAGCGCGATAAATAAGGCCAAGCACAAAAACAAAGGTGCCGTTAACCACAAAGTTTGCAAGCTCACCCACAAAGCCGGTTGTTGTAAAGGCACAGTGTACAACATTTTTTATTGCCTCAATCGCCACACCGCACAAAGGGCCCAAGGCCAGCGTTCCGATTATTGCCGGCAGGTCGGAAAGCTCCACATCCAAAAAGCCCGCCACCTTCGGAACAACATAGCCCATAAGCTGAAGCACCACCGCCATTGCCGAAAGCATTGCACACGTTACCATTACCCTTGTTCTTTTCATAAAACCACTCTTTCCCGAGCCATGGGAGCAAAAAAGGAGCACCTTTAAAGTTACTTCATCCGGACTGTACCGTCGGTTTGGGAATCACACCCAAATCAGCTTGCGCTCTCGGACTTGTAGCCGTGTAAGACTCATTACCGCCGGTGAGGAATTTCACCTCGCCCTAACTCGATTTTTTTATTTTATACTGACATTATACAGCCAAATCAAAAATTTGTCAACAAAAAGCTTGACAAATATATTTTTGTGTGCTATAATATCAAAGTAAAACAAGCAGAAGCATGCCGCTTCTCACCGGCCGACATTCAGCGGTGCGGTAAATACAGATGATTTTTTCATGTGTTTTTTATGCGGCAGGGGTTTCTGTCGCAATTTTTAATTTCGGGGGTGTTTTCAATAGCTATCAAGGAATTGATGATCAATGAAGAAATTACAGCCAAAAGTGTTCGGCTTATCGGAAGTGACGGTGAGCAGCTCGGTATAATGGATACCGTCAAGGCCCTGGCTCTTGCCGATGAGGCAGAGCTTGACCTGGTTTTAATGTCACCCAATGCGGAGCCGCCGGTCTGCAAGATTATGGACTACGGCAAATATCGCTTTGACCTTTTGAAAAAGGAAAAGGAAAACCGCAAAAACCAGCACATTGTCGATACAAAGGAAATTAAAATGACCCAAACTATCGACACACACGATTTTGAAACTAAAATGAATCACGGCAAAAAGTTTTTGCAAAGCGGTGATAAGCTTAAGGTAACTATCCGCT
>CAZITC010000073.1:0-5706 GCA_964542085.1 uncultured Ruminococcus sp.
ATATTATAATATATATTCTGCACAAAAAAAGAATATCCTTCTAAATTTTAATGTACAAAACTGACAAAAAACGAATTCGCAAAATGTCAAAATGCACAATAGGAAGGGGAAAGGAAAAAAGTGCTTGACAAATTAAGGGTTTTGATGTATAATTATATGGCTTGAAAAAGCGAAAATAATCCTTGCGCTTAAGTGATTTAAGCGCCAATGACCGTGAGGAGGTGCAAAGAATGGCTGCAGTAATTAATAAGTACGAAACCATATTTGTTCTTGACGTTAACATGGGTGACGAGCAGCTGGAGGCAATGAGCAATAAGTTCCAGGAGCTTATCGCTGCCAACGGTGAGATTGAGTCTGTTGACGTATGGGGCAAAAGAAGATTGGCTTATCCTATTAATTATAAGACAGAGGGTTACTATGTTTTGGTTAATTTCTCCTCTGCTCCCGAGTTCCCGAAGGAGCTTGAGCGTGTTTACGGCATTACCGAAGGCGTGCTTCGTGAAATCGTCGTAAGAAAAGACGCGTAAAGGAGAGAGATAGGTTATGCTGAACAAAGTAATTTTAATGGGGCGTTTTACGAAGGACCCGGAGCTGAGGAGCACTCCTCAGAGCGTATCTGTCTGCAACTTTAGACTTGCCGTAACACGTAACTACAAGAATGGCGGAAGCTACGAAAGTGACTTTATCGACTGTGTTGCTTGGAGGAATACGGCGGAATTCGTTTCCAAGTATTTCAAAAAGGGCAATCTTGTGTGCGTTGAAGGCTCGCTCCAGTCCCGCAACTGGGAGCAGGACGGCCAAAAGAGAACGGCTGTTGAAGTTATGGTGGACAATACTTATTTCGTAGAAAGCAAAAAGGATGCATCGGAGGGCGGCTCGTATATTCCGAGTGCGCCGGCACCGAGTGCGCCCGCTTCTGCGGGAGCGTTTGCGTCGGACGATTTTTCAGCAATTGATGACGCGGACGACTTACCGTTCTGATTATAATTAAAGGAGGATTCTACTATGGAAAGAGAAGACAGACCTCAGAGAAACAGAAAGCCCAGACGTAAAGTTTGCCAATTCTGTGTTGATAAGGTTGAATTCATAGACTATAAGGATGTTGCTAAGCTTCGCCGCTTTGTTTCGGAAAGAGCTAAAATTCTTCCCAGAAGAATTACCGGCACTTGCGCAAAGCATCAGAGAGAGCTTACAGTGGCAATCAAGAGAGCAAGACACATTGCGCTCATTCCTTATACTACTGAATAGTAAATTAAATGCCCAACCGAAAGGTTGGGCATTTTTTTATTTTACCGTGTATCGGATTTTTCTGTAAACGCTTGGTGAAACACCCTTGAAGCGCTTGAAAACTCTGTTAAAATAGGAAACCGAGGAAAAGCCGACATTGAGTGCAATTTCGGAAACACTGCCGGAGTTGGAAGTTAAAAGCTTTTCGGATTTTAATATGCGCACAAAATTAAGATATTCCGTGAAGGTGGAATTTGTTGCTTTTTTGAAAACCCGGCAAAAATAGGCAGGATTCATGTTCAGAATACCGCTTAAAATGGGCAAATTAATCTGGTCGGAGTAATGATCGTCAATATAGGTAAGCACAGGCATAAGCTTGTAAACATAGCGATTGTTGAAAATGGCCTCTGCATCCTGAATAAGGCTGTCGCGATAAAGGTGACCGATTATAGAGTGGACGCCGGAGCTGATGAAATGGTCAAAGCCCGGCTTTTGGGAAAGAGTTTCTGTGCATATTCTGTCAATATAAGACGAAATAAGGCGGTTTTCGTCCGTATCCAGCTTAAAAACATGAAAGGGAGCCTCACCAGCACTGAGAAAGCGATAGAGCGATTTGCTTATTTCCACACTGTTGTAATTGGCAACGGCAAACTGAAGCATGGTTGTTTTCGTACCGTAAACCAGCGTTTCCGTTGCGTGTGGAATGCGGGATGCAATGTAGATTATATCACCGGCACGGCACTTAACTTTGCTGTCACCGATATGGCACAAAAATTCCCCGTGGTCTATTCTTAAAAATTCAATTTCGTCATGAAAGTGCATAGTGGAAACAGTGTGCGGCGGCTCAGGCCTGTACATATTGTAAGGCGAATAGCTTACTCTTATGGGCACACGGGAAATAGTTGAATACACAATTTCGTTATGCATGAAGTGTTCCCCCCTATTCGTTAAAGGAATATTAAAAGTATAGCACGGAAAAAGCAAAAAGTCAATATAATACAAAAAAGGCGATGTAAAACATCGCCTTTTAATGTTATCTGTTATCCCGATGGTCAACCGAGGCCTTGATGAAGGCCTTGAAAATGGGCTGCGGTCTGTTGGGACGCGACTTAAATTCCGGATGGAACTGAACACCCACATAGAAGGGATGCCCCTTAATTTCAACCGTTTCAACAAGACGGTCATCCGGAGAAACACCGCTTATTGTCATGCCGTTTTCGGTAAGCTCCTTGCGGTAGCTGTTATTAACCTCATATCTGTGGCGGTGACGTTCGTAAACCAAATCCTCGCCGTAAATATCACGAAGCATGGAGCCGGGAGCAACCTTACAAGGATAAAGGCCAAGTCTTAAGGTGCCGCCCATTTTATCCACATCCACCTGGTCGGGCATTAAGTGAATTACCTGATGCTCCGAATCGGGAGCAATTTCTTCACTGTTTGCATCGGCATAGCCGAGAACGTTTCTTGCATAGTCAATAATGGAAATTTGCATACCGAGGCAAATACCAAAGTAGGGCATTTTATGCTCGCGGGCATACTTGGAGGTTAAAATCATACCCTCGATGCCTCTGTCACCGAAGCCGCCGGGAACAATTATACCGTCAACATCGGCAAAGTGTGTGTCCACATTTTCGGCGGTGATTTCTTCAGAGTCAACCCATTTGATTTTAACGTTGCAATCATTTGCAATGCCGCCGTGATAGAGTGCTTCCATAACGCTTAAATAAGCATCGTGCAGAGCAACATACTTTCCGACAAGGGCAACGGTTACGCCGGGCTTATCACGAAGAGTCTTGATTTTATCCACCATGTTGGTCCACTCAGTAAGGTCGGGCTGTGTTTCGGGAAGTGAAAGCCTTCTGCAAACAACCTTTGCAAGACCTTCGCGCTCCAGGTCAAGCGGAACTTCGTAAATTGAGCTTGCATCCAGATTGGGAATTACGCAGTCACCGGAAACGTTGCAGAAAAGACCCATTTTATCGCGCGAGCTTTTTTCGATGGGGTATGAGCTTCTGCATACCAAAACATCGGGCTGAATACCGATGGATAAAAGCTCCTTGACAGAATGCTGTGTGGGCTTTGTTTTTTGCTCTCCGCTCATGGGAAGGAAGGGGAGAAGTGTAACGTGAATGTACATGCAGTTTTCCTTGCCGACCTCAGCGGAAACCTGACGGATTGCCTCCAGGAAAGGAGAACTTTCCATGTCGCCGACGGTGCCGCCGATTTCGGTGATGACAATATCGGTTTTACCGTCCTTACCGACGCGGTAAATGCGCTCCTTAATTTCGTTTGTTATGTGGGGGATAACCTGAACGGTGCGGCCGAGATAAGCCCCCTCACGCTCCTTGCTGATAACCGACCAGTAAATTTTACCGGTGGTAACGTTGCTGTTTTTACTTAAGTTTTCATCGGTGAAGCGCTCATAATGGCCAAGGTCTAAGTCGGTTTCCGCGCCGTCATCGGTAACGAAAACCTCACCGTGCTGGAACGGGCTCATCGTACCCGGGTCAAAGTTAATATAGGGGTCAAACTTTTGAATGGTAATGTTGTAGCCCCTGGCCTTCAAAAGACGGCCCAGTGATGCCGCGGTAATCCCCTTTCCGAGGCCGGATACAACACCGCCGGTGATAAATATGTATTTTGCTGACATTTTTTCATCCTCCGCTAACTATATATATTTTTCCGCAAATTTTTTAATTCTGTCCAAAGCCTTTCCGATGCTTTTAACCGAATATGCATAGGAACACCGGATAAAGCCCTCGCCGCTTTCGCCGAAGGCATTTCCCGCAACAACGGCAACGCGCTGGTCGTGAAGAAGCGCTTCACAAAAGCCGTCACTGGAAAGGCCGGTTTTTCTTATATCGGGGAAAACGTAAAACGCACCGAGAGGCTCAAAGCAATCAAAGCCCATTTCACGGAATCCGGAAACCATTAGCCGGCGGCGCATATCATATTCCGCCTTCATTTCGCTTACTGCCGTATCACAGTTTTTCAAGGCCTCGATTGCCGCATACTGGCTGGTGGTGGGTGAGCACATAATAGCGTACTGGTGCACCTTAAGCATGGGCTTTATTATCTCCTTCGGAGCACACACGTAACCCAAGCGCCAGCCTGTCATAGCAAAGGCCTTAGAAAAGCCGTTAATGTAAATCGTGCGCTCGCGCATTCCGGGCATGGAGGCAATGGAAATGTGCCCCTCCGATGTGTAATTAAGTTCCGAATATATTTCATCGGTCAAAACCAAAATATCGGTTGTTCTCAAATATGCTGCAATTTCCTCCAAATCCTTCTTTTCCAAAATTGCGCCGGTGGGATTGTTGGGATAGGGAAGAACAATGGCCTTGGTTTTTTTTGTTACCGCAGCCTTTATTTCCGCGGCGGTAATACGAAAGTCATTTTCCGGCTTGGTTGCAATCGGCACGGGAACGCCGCCCGACAAAATCGTTATGGGCTTGTAGCAAACAAAGCTTGGCTCAGGAATTAAAACCTCGTCACCGGGGGAGATTATCGTGCGAAGGGCAACATCAATCGCCTCACTTCCGCCGACGGTAACAAACACCTCATTATCGTTATAGCAAAGGGAATATTTTCTTTCCAAATACCGGCAAATTTCTTTTCTTAATTCTAAAAGGCCGGCATTGGCAGTGTAATGCGTATTACCCTTTTCCAGTGAGCGGATGCCGACGTCGCGGACGTTTCGGGGAGTGGCAAAGTCCGGCTCACCGACGCCCAAGGAAACAACATCCTCCATTTCGTTTACAACGTTGAAAAGCTTTCTTATTCCCGACGGCGGAATGGAAAGCGCCGTGGGAGAAAGCAACTTATTATAATCTAACATATTGCGCCCTCCGTCAAACCATCATTTCGCGGGTATCAGTACCGGAGGTATCAAAAATCACGCTGTCACGCTTGTAGGTTTTCAGCATGAAATGGGTTGAGGTGGAAATGACAGAATCCATCTGTGAAAGATGCTCGGAAACGAACATTGCAACATCCTTTATAGTGTCACCCTCCACAAAAACTGCAAGGTCATATCCGCCGCTCATAAGATAAAGGTGATGCACTTGCTCATAGCAATAAATTCTGGACGCAATTGCATCAAAGCCTTCACCTGTCGAAGGGGTAACCTTAAGCTCAATAAGCGCAGAAACAGTGTCCGGCTTAAGCTTGTCGTAATTTACAAGAGGCTTGTAGCCCAGAATTATTTTGTCATCTTCAAGCTTCTTTATCTCGGCGGCGACCGCGGCCTCACTCATACCGGTCATAACGGCGATTTCAGCGTTTGTAACGCGAGCGTCTTTTTCGAGAATTTCAATTATTCTGTTCATAATATGCCTCCTTAAAATACATTCATAATCCATTATATAACAAAGTCGGACAAAAATCAATATTTTTTCAAATAAAAAGAAGCCGAAATTTTCGGCTTCTTTTAGTGAGTTATGTCAGTCGTTATAGCCGTTGGGGTTGCCGGACTGCCAA
>CAZITC010000074.1:0-5600 GCA_964542085.1 uncultured Ruminococcus sp.
CTCGGCCTCCTCCTCGCCGTGAACAAGCTTTGTTACCTCATAGGCCAAAAGCTCCTTCGCCTCATTAAGCTTGGAGCCTTCCCAGCTCTCAATTGTTCTTATTGTATCCATATCAACGAAGGTAACCATTTTAAGCATACGTGCAACATCGGCATCGTCAACATTTCGCCAATACTGGTAGAAATTGTAGGGGGAAACCTTTTCGGGGTCAAGCCACATTGCACCGCCTGCGGTTTTACCCATCTTCTTACCGTCGCTGGTTAAAAGAAGGGTGAAGGTCATACCGTAAACCTGCTCGGAGCGCACTCTTCTTACCAGGTCAATACCGCCCAAAATGTTGCTCCACTGGTCATCGCCGCCAAGCTCAATCTTACAGCCGTACTTATCGTGAAGCATTAAAAAGTCATAGCTTTGCATAAGCATATAGTTAAATTCGATAAAGGAAAGGCCCTTCTCCAACCGGGAGCGGAAGCACTCGGCGGTGAGCATTTTGTTAACCGAAAAGTGCACGCCGATGTCCCTTAAAAATTCAATATAGTTAAGATTTCTCAGCCAGTCGGCATTGTTTACCATTATTGCCTTACCGTCGGAAAAATCAATTACACGAGCAAGCTGTTTTTTAAAGCAGTCGCAGTTGTGGTTAATGTCGTCAACGGTAAGCATTTTGCGCATATCCGTTCTTCCCGATGGGTCACCGACCATACCGGTGCCGCCGCCGACCAGGGCAATGGGCGTGTGGCCGTGGTTTTGCATATGGCGCATAACAACCATCTGCAAAAAGTGGCCGACATGGAGCGAGTCCGCCGTGGGGTCAAAGCCGATATAGAACTTAACCTTTTCCTTGCCCAAAAGCTCTCTTATTTCATCCTCGTGCGTGGTTTGCGCAATAAGACCGCGCTCCTTCAACACGTCAAAAACATTTTCCATTTAAAACATCCTTTCCGGAACAAATCATTTTTAATATTATACTACACTTTTGTGGGTTTGTAAAGCAAAATCTGTTGACTTTTTTTGACCGGTGGTATATAATGAATTCATAGAATATGAAATCCAAGCCTCCTCAGGGAGGAAGGATTAAAGCTTATAAAAATAAAAGGAGTGGTTTTGTGTTTACAAACATAGGCGGGAAAATTAAGACTCTGGCAAAGATTTTGGCGTGGGTTGGCATTATTTGCTGTTGCCTTACCGGATTTATTATGATTGTGGGCGGCATTGCGGCAAATAATTATACATCAGGCACATTTATCGGCTGTGGCTTTTTGATTGCAATTGTGGGAAGCCTGTTTTCATGGATTGGCTCCTTCTTAAGCTACGGCTTCGGTGAGCTTGTGGAAAACAGCGCAATTATCGCCGGGAAAAATACAGATGCGCTTAAAAACATTGCAAAATCACCCTATGCGGCACAGCCTGCTTATTCCACACAGGAGTATCCGGACGTTGACCCCAAAAGGCAGGCGCTGGAGAATATGCTGCGCGAGGGACTTATAACTGAAGAGGAATTTAACCAAAAAACAGCACAGCTTTAAGGAGATTGTTATGGACAAAATAAAAGAATATATCAGCGTAAGGTCGGTTTTGACGGCCGCGTCGGCATTGCTTTTCGGTATCGGTATGCTTGTAGGTGTGGGTGTGGGAAACGGACTGGGCTCATTTGTTTCCAGCCTGATTTATATTGCGGCAGCGCTTCTTTTACTTGTGAATTTCACGTTTATAAGGGATAAAAGGTTTTTTGCGGCCTCTGTTTCTATAGCGGCGTTTACAAGGATAATCGGTATTTTTTCGGTACTTGTAAATTATGCGTATCGGTTTGAGTATTTGAGTTTCGGCATTTCAAGCATAATCAGCATAATGGTAAGAGTTATTTGCTTGGCGGCACTTGCTTTTATAGCGGCGGAGGCGTGGATGGGCAAAAAAATCATCGGCGCGCCGATTGATAAGGTGGCCTCGGCTGTGCTTTTGGCCTTTGCGTTCATCAGCTTTGCCTCAACACTTTCGCAGGTTGGGGGGTTCGGTAGCCTTATCGCATATTGGTTTTTGAATTTCTTTGAAGTCACGGCATGGCTTTGCTATACGGCGGCACTGTTTTTGGGGGTATTTGAAAAGGAACTGAAAGGTTTTTTTGCTCAGGTAAATGTGCAGACAGGAACACAGCAAGCTCCTAATGCTTACTATGTAGGTGAGGTTGAGCGCCTTCGCGAGCTTAAACGTGAGCTGGATTCCGGCGTATTGACTCAGGAGGAATACCAAGCTAAGCGCGAGGAAATAATTAAAAATATGTAATAAAAACGCAAGGCGCTAAGCCTTGCGTTTTTGCATGATATGGAGGGCGATAAGGAAGCTTTGGAGTGATTATTTTTATCCTTCGCTCATCCCTTGGCAAAGTTTATTCTTTTTCGGAAAGGCCTTCGGCGTAACTTGCGGCTTCGTTTGCGGCCTCGGCCGACTGTTTTAAGACATCGGCATACTTTTTCTTGATTTTTACCCTTTGTCCTCTCGGCACCATAATAGCGGTGCCGTTAACGCAAACAAAAACATCGCCCTTATATCTGTCGTTATCCTTCATTAAAAAAATTTCGGTCATTTCTTCAGAGGTGTTGTTAACGTTTTTTGTGCTCATTGTTTTATCCTCCCTTTATTAGTTCGCTTCGTCGTTATAGCTGGAGCAGGTTTCAATTCTCACCATGTACTGGTCAACGAGAATTTCCGCCGTCTGCGCCGCCTTCCAACCGACTGTGGAGCGCTGATCGAGCGGATCGCCCGTGCCGGCAGAGCCAAGCTGTTTAATAATGGTGCGAAGACCGCCGCCTGTAAGCTCGGTTACGCCGTAAGCGTTTTTGCCGATTACCAGGCTTGCGTAAACAGCACGGCCGTTTTTGCCGCCATCGGAAGCGCCCTTCCAAATTTTTGCCTCAGTTGTTTCAATAACGCGGCATCCGGCAATACAGCCGATTTCGCCCTTCATAAGCTTTTCGGCGTTGCCGGCAGTGTATTTATTATATTCCGCCCACTTCGGGTCGCGCATAAGGTCATAGGCTACCGAGGGATGAATGATTGCAACGTAAAAGCCGTCGTCCATCGGCTCGGCGTTTTGCTTTTTAAGGGTGGTTACTGCTTTTTCAAGGGCATCTACGGTGAGATAGCTGTTTCCTTCCTCATTGCCGCCGGTAAGCGCACTTCTTTCAGCAACTGTTCCGTCGCCGTACTGGACATTTGTGCCGGCCATAAGAACGTTCCTTACAACGCTGTCTAAAGTTTTGCCGGCTTGATTTCCGATTATCTCCACGGTTTCCAAAACAACCTTGTCAATGGCGGTGAGGTCCAGCATATCCGTAACGGTAACATATCCGCCGTACTGGCGCACGGTTGCGGATTTTGCGGTTACGTTAAGAGCCTGACCGTCCGGGGTAACGCCCTCCGTTAACGGTGTCATTGCCTTGGCAAGGGGCGAAAACTGCCTAAACTCTATTGTTTTTCCGCCGTTTTGCGGAATATCGCGCTTCTGACCGAATTTGGAGAATACAAGTTTACTTCCGGCAAGCCGGATAAGCTGTTTGTCGTAAAAGGTTTTGTTTTCGGCCGAAAGGTTGTTGCCAACCTCAGAAGAGCCGGTTGTGTTAATTGTTTCTTCTGCGAAAAGCTGAATATTAAGTTTCATGTTTTATTCCTCTCCTTTTTAGTGTTTGAGAGCGGGGCATTAAAAGACAGAACGGATAAAAAATGCTTGGCATTCTCTTTCTTTTGCCCCGCCGCGCTTTAAGAAAATGAAATTTTATCGCCCTTGCTTATACGGGCAACGATTTTTTCCATTTCCTCATCTGTAAGTGCCTCAACATCCGTAACGCTTCTTACCGCGCCGACCGCTCCGGCACCGCACTCAGTCGGACGGCTTTGCCGTTGTAACAGCCGCTCCTCCGCACTTAAGGCCGCTTGGCGGGAGAGGGCGTTTTTCACCTCATCAAGGTGAAGGGCCGAATAAAACGTTTTTAAGTCAATTCCGAGCCGCAAGCCGTTTTTGAAGGTTTCGTTTTCCAGCTCACGGGACAGGTCAAAGTCGGGGTATTCCTGCTCCAGCTCGGCCGCGGCACAAAGCCAGGAGGTGCACTTCTCCTCAACCGAGCGGCTTTCGGCCGCCGCAAGGCGGTTTTGCAAAATCCCGTCTGCATCGGCTTTTTCCGCAAGCTTTTCCGCAAGCTCCTCCGGGCTTTCGGCTCCGAGTGACTCCATCGCCGGGTGAAGCGATGATGTAAGCTTGCCGAGGCGCTCTTCAGCGGATTTTTCCGACTTAAACCGTTTTGCGATGATTGAATTAACCTTTTGGTTAAAATCATCGCGGTAATCACCGCCAATGAGCTCGTCAAAGCTTGCTTTATCAGCGGTGCCGGAGTCATGTGCCGGTGCAGCTTCCTCCGAGAAAAGCTGCAGATTAAATTTGTAAGGCATATATACCGTTCCTTTCCGCCCGTCTTTCCGGGCTGTCATCCGCACTTTTTAGTGCTGACTAAATTATAGCTTTTATGCCGGAATATAAAAAGTCCCTATAGGACAAAGCTGTAATTACATTCATACTCCAACGGGTTATAGCTTATCCTTGGCGCAGGCTCTGCAAGCTCCGGAGCTATGGGATTTGCCATGCACATATAGCGTGCCTCATCGGCAATGTGATCCTCGCCGGTGGTATCCAAATCCTCCGGGTCGAGCGGAGAATAGACAAGTCCGGGCAGTGTTCTGATAAACCCTTGACAGGTTGAAAAAACATACATCATCGGCACGCCGCGCTCATCAAAGCGAAGTCTTAGATGGAGCTGCATCCAGCCGGCACGGCGTGTGTTATCGCCCTTATCAAAATAAATGCCGTGCTTTTCCGCACTTTCGGCAACGGATACGCCGCGGCTTTTATCCCAAATGGAGGGGTCGGCCACGCCATGTATTTTTCTGCCGGCAAGGTAGGGGTGCGCTTTTTCTGTTTCAGCCATTGCGGCAAATATTTCGTCAGGCGTTTTTTTAACGCCGATATTCGGCATATCACGGCCGGAGGCATCCTTTTTACAGCCATAAAGCTCCAAAATTCGGTAAAGTCGGCCGTCAAAATCCACCGCCCACCATGCGGCGGAATACGGTCTTGCATAGCCAAAGTCGAAGGAACGGTAAATTTTCCATTCACGCGGAGGCACAAAGGGTGTGATAACATGGGTAAAAAGTCGGTCGCGGTAATGCTCGGGGTCGTTTTTGAATTCCGGAAAAAATTGTCCCTCGAAAATATCCCATTCACCGGATAGAAGCGCGCGTCTTTCTGACTCGGGAAGGGATTCAAGTCGGGTTATATAGCCGGGATCTGACTTAAGAAGAAAGTGATTGTCCGTAACGAGTGCGGGAATGAAAATGCGCTTTAAACCGTCGATGCACCGCTCCTTACCGGGAATCGCGCCGGTAATGAACATTTCTTTAACCCAGGCATGGCCGCGGCTTCCGGGGTTGGTGGAGGACTTAATCTGCTTGGGAAAGCTGTTTGCTCCCCGAAGCCGTGAACGCATATAGCGGTACTGATATTCGGTGAAATGCGTAAGCTCATCAAAGCGGATTATGTCATATTCGGCGGACTG
>CAZITC010000075.1:0-5579 GCA_964542085.1 uncultured Ruminococcus sp.
GAACACAAGTGCCATAATTCCGAAAAATATGGGAAGACCGGTAAATTTTCCGGTAAGGTACTTATCAATCCTGTCGGTCGACTCCTCCTTTTTGCTTTTGCCGACCATTACCTCATCCATAATTTCCTCGATAAAGGCGTACTTTTCATTTATCATTATTTTTTCATAGCCGGAAACATCTATCCCTTTAAGGCACTCGGAAAACTCATTCAATATTTCCCCGTCACCCTCCAAAATTTTAATTGCATACCAGCGAGGGTTTTTAATTTCCGGGCGGCTTTTTTCAATAATCGCCGTTACCGTATCCAAAAGTTCCTCCACAGGGTCGGAATAAACCATTACGTATTTATCGTGTTTGTCGGAATGGGTGTGCTGATGCTCCGTTACCGGCTTTTGGTTGCCCTTGTGGTGCGCCGCCGCGTGCATTAAAATGTCCAGACCCGTTCTTTTTCTGGCAGAAACGGGAATAACAGGTATTCCAAGCATTTCCGGCAAGCGGTGTAGGTCAATTTCCATTTTTCGCTCCGCCACAATATCCATCATGTTAAGCGCAAGCACAACGGGCTTTCCCAGTTCAATCAGCTGTAGGGTAAGATATAAATTTCTTTCAAGGTGTGATGCATCCGCAACATCCACAATAACGTCAACATCATCCTCCAAAATATAGCGCCTGGTCAGCGTTTCCTCCATTGTGTAGCAAGTCAGGCTGTATGTACCCGGAAGGTCCACCAGCTTAAACACATTGTCATGATAAGCCAGAGCGCCCTCTTTTTTTTCAACAGTAACGCCGGGCCAGTTGGCAACCTTAAGCTTTGCCCCGGTATAGGCGTTAAAAAGCGATGTTTTGCCGCAGTTGGGGTTACCCACGAAGGCAAGGTGCAAATCCTTTCCCATCACTCTGCCCTCCTTATCAAAATTTCGGCAGCGATTTTTGCACCGACGGCAAAGCGCGTGCCCCGCGACTTAACAATCATCGTGCCGCACCTTTTTTTATTAAGCACAGAAAGACTTGAGCCTTCTGTTATACCGAGGGTTTCAAGCCTTCTTTCCGTATCCTGCGGAGTGTTTATTTTTTCAACACGGTAGCTTCTTCCCACCGTTCCTTCTGTCAAATTCATGCCGTCTATCTCCCCTTGCCGATTAAAATTCAAGGAGGTGTAGCTCTTCCACACCCCCTTGCCGAAAGCAAATAATCCCATTTTAGTGCCGAAAAACGGCGTGTCCCGGGCGCATCACAGTAGCCGCTTTCAGCCAAGTAAAATCATCAAACCTTGCCGAATTCGTTAACGTCCAGCACAAAATATGTTGCACCTCCGACGGTAACCTCCTCCGCCACGGAGCCTTGATTTAACCCTCTTCCAAGCTGAGGCGTTTTCTGCACCCTCGTAGAGCAGTATTTCGCCAGAAGCTCCTTTATCTTTCCAATTTTTTCATCCTCGGTACCGATTAAAAGAGTTCTGTTTCCGGCCATTAAAAATCCGCCTGTGGTCGAAAGCGTAGTAACAAAAAAACCTTCGCCGGTAAGCGCCGAGGTAACGGCCGTGCTGTCATCATTATTGACTACTGCCAATACGAGTTTCATTAATAATTCCCCCTGTTTTTAAATATCTGCCAATATTTTTTTAAGACTCCTTGCATCAAGTGCATCATAATCCGGAATTTCGTAACGGTTATCGTTCGAATCCTTAATTAAAACGCGCTTTTGGTAAATCACTTTAACGTCACTTTGACGGTGCGTTATTTCAATTTCACGCACGCCACGGTCGGTTTCCACCTTCCACCTAAGTATACCATATTTTTCGCTTCTGTCAAGCACCGCGGTTATTTTCGGAATAAGGTAATAGTTATACAAAACCTCTTTTATTACCTTTTTGGAGTCCGGCATAAGGTTATTAACATCTCTTATTACCGCTATTTCCTCATTTTTTTCGTTAAGCAGTGATATGTACCTGTCCGGCCCGGAAATGGGGAAAAGGCACCGTGGCTCCAAGCCTTCAACCCTCTGCCCGCTGTAAAATTCCGCGTCCACCGTGTATGCACTGCCGCGGGTAATTTTAACCTCATCGGAATTTATATAAACTCTTCCCATTATAAATCCCCCTTTAATCCAGCGTTATTTCGCCGCGCGAGCCCATGGACTGTATTTGAATAAGCTTGTAATACTTGCCCTTTTTGGCCATAAGCTCATCATGGCTTCCGTTTTCGATTATACGGCCGTTATCCACAACCAAAATTTTATTTGCCTTTCTTAATGTAGAAAGACGGTGAGCAATCATAAACGTTGTTCTTCCGCTAATCAGGCGGTCAATTGCCTCCTGAATAAGCTCCTCAGTTTCCGAGTCAACCGCGGCGGTTGCCTCGTCAAACACCAAAATTTTGGGGTTTTTAAGTATTGCCCTGGCAATGGAAATTCTCTGCCTTTCACCGCCGGATAAGCCGACGCCGCGCTCACCTAACATGGAATCGTATGCATCCGGCTGATTTACAATAAAGCCGTGCGCATTCGCAACGTCAGCCGCGTGCATTACAGCCTCAGGGGTGGCCGCCGGGTCACCGTAGGCAATGTTATTATATATGGTATCGGAGAACATCATAGGCTCTTGCTGAACATAACCGATGTGGCTTCTGTAATACTGAATGTCAATATCCCTTATGTTTTTACCGTCCACCAAAATCTCGCCGGTGTAGCCGTCATAATAGCGGAGCAAAAGGTTAATAAGCGTTGATTTTCCGCTTCCCGTTGTGCCCACTATACCGACAATATCGCCGGGATTTACCGTAAAATTAATATCCGAAAGAATTTTCTTCGTTTTATCAAACGAGAAGTTAACGTTTCTAAATTCAATTGCGCCGTTAATATTATCAGGTATCAGCGCATCCTCCTTATTATATTCCGGCTCGGCATCTATTATATCCATAACCCGCTCAACCGCGGAAAGCGCGGACTGGTACTGGTCGCCGATGGAGGCAAAATAGTTTATCGGTGTGTAGAACATGGATGTATAGGAAATGAAGGATACCAATATACCCGGGGTAAGGCCGAAGTCACCCTTCATGGCCCACTGGCCGCCGACAGCCCAAATCGTCAGCGTTCCTATTGTAATCAAAAAGGTAAGTATGTTAGGGTAAATTGCACTGATTTTTCCAGCTTGCATAACGGTTTCGTACCATGCATCATTATAGCCTTTAAACTTTTTAACAGCTCGCTCTTCACCGGAGAAGGCCTTCACCACCCTAATACAGGGAATGGAGTCAGTAAGCACGGAGGTAACGCCAGCCGTTTTACGCCACAGCCTTCTGTACATGGGCGCAATCTTTTTTGCAAACCGCTCACCGCCGACAACAACCAGCGGCACGGGAATAAGCGAAATAAGCGTAAGCCGCCAATTCATCACGGCCATGATTGAAACAATACCGAACAAAAGTATCAGCTGATTTATCGCATTCCTCGCAATATTGACAATGAAATTTTCAATGGTTGACGTATCGTTGCCTATTCGGTTGATTACCTGGCCCGTAGCGGTTTTGTCGTAAAATCTCATCGGCAAGTACTGGGCTTTTTTATAAACGTCATTTTTAAGGTTTACTACCATTCGGCCGCCGGAGCCGCAGAAAATATAGCTCATCAGCGCGGCAAGCGAATAGTGAATAATGTAGCAAACAAGCATAACAACAACAAGTATGCCAAGGCTTTTTGTTTTTCCGCTGGGAATAATTTCGTCAACAATCAGCTTGGTTGTGTAAGGCGGTATAAGCTGTATTACGGCCATTATCATTATTATCGTAATCGCCGCAAATATCGGGCCAATTTCCGGCTTAACATAAGGCGCAAATTTCTTTAATATCCGGCCCTTTGGCTGGCACTTAATGCACGGCGCGCCCGGCCTTATAAGCGTTCTCCCGCATTTCGGGCACACGCACATAAGCTTTTCGTAAGCGCTTTTTACGACCTCCATCTCATCGTCAACGCTTTTGCCGCTTGTAACAGCGTTGATGAATTTCGCCGTCATATCTATAAGCGAGGTAACCGAGAAGGTAAAGCGCATTACAATCTCCTTCTCGCCGCTTTTTTTCTCAATTTCCAGGTATGCGTTGGAGTACATACGCTTAACCTTAGCATGAGCAACCTCATCAAGCGAATACTCGGCAACGGTGTCTTTTTCCATATCCAGAACAAAAAAACCGCGCAAACCCACAGCGATAGCAGTTTGACAGTAGCGCGCCTGACTGTCCAAATCTCCTACCACGGCGAAAAGCAACGGTTTATCCTCGCTCTGATACGGCTCGATAAGCTCACAGAATTTTTCAGGAGCCTTCTTGTTTATAAGCAGTGAATCAAAGTTTGTCATATAAAACACCTCGGTTTCAAACCTTATTGTTTTTTGTACACTATAACATAGCTTTAAAAGAAAATCAAGTCTTTTTCGAAAAAAAATTGAAAAATAAGATACTTCCGCATTTTTTGTCGGAAGTATCTTGTTTTCATGAAAATTATTCTGCCGTTTTCGTAAAGCTTACGCTGAATACATAGCGCATATTCATTTCGCCCACGGTCTTGTCATAGGTGGTTTCAAAGGCACCGGTAAGCGCTTCACCCTCTGTCACGGTCAAATTTATAACAAGGGGCTCATTTCCGCCCGGAGCAAAAAACTTCTGTTCCGTTCCCTTCATCTGTACGGCAATGTTCTCTCCATCCAGCCAGCCGTAAAATGCTTCAGGAGTGGAGCCGATTTCAACGCTTGCCCCGTCCACCTTCATGCTTTCGGGAATTACCGTTACCGCAAGGTGGCTGTTTCCCGTATCGGTAAGCACCGCCTTACCCGCTGAGGTTATTTCCTCAGTCTTTTTCGCATAGCTTCCGGAAAGGTCGTCATCATGGTATTTTGTAAGGCTGTAGGTGTAGCTCCATTCGCCGTAATAGCGGTCAGTTCCTGTTTTTTCCGCTATAACCGGCTCAGCCGGTGCTTCGGGCGGCACCTCTTCCTCCATGTTATCTTCAGCGGGCAAATATTTGTCTAAATACCCCAATTCATAGCTTACAATAAGTGCATTCTCGGCCAAAAACAGCACCGTCATTATTATTGCAATCGCGGCCCACACTCTTCCCCTTTTAAGCTTTTTTATCACCTTTTTGTCGGCACGATCAATTTTTTCCTGCATCCTTACCGCAAGAGGCGAGGTTTTCGTTCTAAGCTCTTCCCCGTCCGAATAAGTCAAAAACTCCCTGTTGCCGGCGCTTTTCGGCGCAGAATTTGCGGCATCAGCTCTTTCGTTTTTTTCTGCAGCTACAGCACTATCCTCATCGGCCGGCGATGCCGCCGACTTTACAAGAAGACTTTCTCCACAGCTTTTGCAAAACGCGCTTCCGTCCTTGTTTTGAGTTTCACATTTTGGGCAAATCATATATTAAGCTTCCTTTCGTAAACACATTTTTTTATTATTATACATTATTCGATAAAAAAATGCAATACAAAATAATATCCGCCCTTGACTTTTTTCCGCTCTTCGGCTATAATAAATCGGTAACGGGGTGTAGCGCAGTTGGTAGCGCGCCTGCTTTGGGAGCAGGATGCCGCAGG
>CAZITC010000076.1:0-5543 GCA_964542085.1 uncultured Ruminococcus sp.
GTGCAAATCAGGTCTATCGCCGCCGGCGAAAGCTTTAACCTGTACACACAGTATTGCTACAGCCTTATTATATTGGAGGGCGGCAGTCTTCGCATAAGCAGTAAAAGATTCAACTCCACCCTATCCTCCGATCGGCTTATCATTGCGGACACCTTCAGCCCGTGCAATATGTTTGCGGTAACTGATTGCCGCATTGCAGTTATACGTTTTTCGGGAAGCCGCGCCAATGATTTTTCACCCTTCAGCGGCACAATTTACCCGGTGGACGGCCTTTTCGGTGAGGTTTCCGCGCTTATGAAGCGCAAGGAAATTCACGATGTTTTCTTTGTTTCGCTTTTGTTTAAGCTTTACGGACATTTGGGGGTATATAAGGTACAGCCCAACAGCGCAAAACCGTTAAACCGCTATGTTAAAATGGTTAAGGATAACATTGACAACAGCTTTCTTTCGCCGGTGTATTCCTTCGAGGTTATTGCCGGCGAGCTTGGCATAAATCCTTCGTATTTGTCGCGGCTTTTCAAAAAGGAGCTTGGCGTAAGTATGCAGGAGTATTTGAAAAATCGCCGCCTTTCCATGGGGTATGAGCTTTTGCTTCAGGGCTATAAGGTGAAGGACGCCGCAGAAAAGTGCGGTATAAGGCATGTGAATAATTTTTCGCAAATGTTTTTCCGCCGCTACGGTATGCGCCCGAGCGAAGTGCAAACGAGTAATGCAAAACCATGCGAAATAAAGCCGTTTGACGATAAATAAACATCGGAGCATACAGTCTTATGTTAGGCAAGGGTTCCGAAATGTTGCTTGTCAGCGGCCGGTAAGATAATAGATATTTTGCGGAATTGGGTAGCCATTAAACAGCAAACTCTCCCTGTAACTTACCCCCTGTGGCGCTTTAGAACAAGCAAAAGCCCGGTGCAACTTATATAAGTTGCACCGGGCTTAATTATTAGCTCAGCTCTTTATTTTCAAAAAGCTTTTTCCTTTTCGCGCATTACTTTTCAATTGTAATTGTTTGGGTTGCGCCGTCCCAGGTTACGGTGTAGCCGAACTGCTCGGAAAGGAAGCGAAGCGGCACGAAGGTACGCGAATCCTTAATTCTGGGAGCCGACTCCAAGGTATACATAACATTGCCGTAACTGCTCCAGTTTGCCCATACAATGGGATTTCTTATTTGAAGGACAAGCTTTTTGCCGCTATGGCTGATGTTGATGGACTGATCCTCGTCAACCCACTCAATTTCCGCGCCCATTTCCTCCAAAAGACCTCTCAACGGAATCAACGTTCTTCCGGCACTTGTGATAAAGGGTGCTGTATCCAACGTTTTTGTGAAGGAGTCTTCGCCCTTTTCCACCTTAATTTCGTTAGAGCCGATTTGCATAACGAACTTGCCGGCACCGGTTAACTTATCATGCTGTGCCTTGGTTTCCCAGAACGTTATTTCACCGCAGGAAACACGCCATGCAAGATATTTTGTGAATTCAAATTCCATATAACGCGCTGTTACGGGTGCATCCAGCTTAATCATTTTTTCGCTGAGGTTGGTTTCCATTATGTTGTACTCGGTAAGTACCTCATCAAAATTCTTTCCGTCCTTGGATGACCACATATTAAACTGTTTAATATAGCCGTGATAATCCGTTGACTGGCGCGGAAGAATGGATATTGCACTTATTTCGCGCTCTCTGCCAAGGTCAATTGTAAGTGTAACAGATGTTATTCCGTCAAGCTCCTCTGTCTGCCAAACGGATTCTAACCCGTCTGCGGCGTGTTTCGGTGCCGCGGTTGACCAATACTTTTCTTCGGAGCACGTAACGGAAAACTCCGTCGCATCAATGGGATAAAGCCTTGCATTTTTATATGCTTCCGGAAATTCTGCCACAGAATAAACCTTTTCGTCCGTTGCCTTGGTAAAGGTAAGCTCCTTAATAACGCCATAGTTCTGGAACGAATCCGTTACTATGAAGCGCAGCTTCTTTGCCGAAAAGGCAATGCCGTAGTCAATAACATCCATTATTCCGCGTGTTGAGCCGGAATCAACCAAAACAAGCTCACCGTCATCGGTATCCGCGGCATAAAGCTCATACGCTTTAACGCGGCCGGCGGTATCTTTATCTCTTCCGATTAATGTGAAACCGGATATATTTTTCTTTTCCGGCAGAGTAATGTCGATTGTATAGGGAGCCGTATCCTGGCTTGTGATTGTGGAGCCCTCGTTTGTGTAACGTGAATGCCACATTGTGGAGGTATCGCCGTCAAAAGCGTTTCTGATTACACCCCACGGGGACATCTGCGAGCTTGCAGTTATCTTCCAATTTTTGGTGTTAAAGGAGTCATCACTGTCCTCACCCGTATCCTCTGCAACCGCACCGATAATAAGATCAAGCTCTGCGCAGGCTCCAAGATTCCTGTTGCTTTCCGTGATTACAATCGTAAGCTTCTTTACCGCTACCTCCTTACCGAAGGAAATGGTAACATCGTCCGCAAGGCCCGGGTCTGCATTAAGGTCAGCAACCTTTGTGCCCTTGCTCTTGCCGTCCGAGGAGGCATAAATTTCGGCCTTTACCCAACGTCCCTGGTCACCGTCCTGACGGGGAGTATACTTTAAGCCCGCTACGTTCAATGCCTTGGGAAGTGTTAATTCAATTGTATAGGGTGGCTCATCCTGGCTTGCAATCTCACTGCCGGAAACAGTGTAATTTGTGTGCCAGTTGGTTTTTTTATCGCCGTCAAGCATATTTCTCGCTGTGCCCCAGTGAATTTCACTTGAGGAGGTTATTGTCCAGCCCGACTTATCCGTTGAGCCGTCATCCTTTTTTGCATCCTCCGTTGCCTCATCACTGCCTGAGCCCGAAACTGTGCCGGTAAGAAGGTCAAGCTCGGCGCAAGCACCCAAGTTGTTGCTTGCTTTGGTTATTACAATTGTAACCTTCTTTACGGAAAGCTCCTTACCGAAGGGTATTGTCTGTGCGGCAGAGTCTGCGGCCTTTGCCTTAAAGTCCGCCACCTTGCTCCCCTTGCTTTCGTTAGCGGAAACGTAAATCTCCGCCTCCTCCCAGCGACCCTGCGCTCCGCTCTGGCGCGGAGTGTACAAAAGTCCAGTTGCCTTTACTGCCTTGGGAAGCACAATTTCAATTGTATAGGGCGGTGTATCCTGGCTTGCAACATCACTTCCGGAAACAGTATAATTTGTGTGCCAGAAGGTCGATGTATCTCCGTCAATCATGCTTGCGGCTGTGCCCCAATGGATTTCGCTGGAGGCCGTTATGCTCCAGCCTATTTTATCAACCTTGCCGGAAGAAGCTGTAGTTGTCTTTCCGGTGTCATTAGCTGTGCTTGAAGTGGCTGTAACCGCACCGGAAAGAAGGTCAAGCTCGGCGCAAGCGCCCAAGTTGTTGCTTGTTTTGGTTATTACAATTGTAATCTTCTTTACGGAAAGCTCCTTACCGAAGGATATTGTCTGTGCGGCAGAGTCTGCGGCCTTTGCCTTAAAGTCCGCCACCTTGCTCCCCTTGCTTTCGTTAGCGGAAACGTAAATCTCCGCCTCCTCCCAGCGACCCTGCGCTCCGCTCTGGCGCGGAGTGTACAAAAGTCCAGTTGCCTTTACTGCCTTGGGAAGCACAATTTCAATTGTATAGGGCGGTGTATCCTGGCTTGCAACATCACTTCCGGAAACAGTATAATTTGTGTGCCAGAAGGTCGATGTATCTCCGTCAATCATGCTTGCGGCTGTGCCCCAATGGATTTCGCTGGAGGCCGTTATGCTCCAGCCTATTTTATCAACCTTTTTTGCTTCTGCCGCAACGGCGGGCAAAGCCACCGTTACGGAAACAATCATTAAAAGAGTAAGCAGTAATGAAATTATTTTTTTCATCAAAATCCCCTCCTTAGCCTAACATGGACTGTGCCGGGCTGAGCGCGGCATCGGTTACCGCATTTTCAGAAACGGCGTATGTACCGTTTCCAAGACTTCTTACCGTCCAGCCGAACACCTCACTCATATATGTAAGCGGAACATAGATTACTCCGTTTACAACCGAAACGGGATATGAAAGCGCTTTCGCCTTTCCGTTTTCCCTTGCCTCCTGTGAGCCCAAAACAGAGTATGTCCAGGTATAGTTTGTTATTTTGCGCTTATCCTCCGAAAGGTCGTGGCGTGATATGTAAATTATGTTATCCTCCGCATCATAGCTTACCTTTGATACGCCGTAGCCCAATATTTCCTCAAAGGTTTCAGCGGGAACATAGATTGTGTCGCCTGCCGCATAGGGAGCGATTCTTGTATCCCTTTCATAAACATTCATCTTACCGCCGGATACTACCATCTTATTGCTTCCTGCCTTAAGCACGCTTACGCCCTTTAATGCTTCACGCTCGGCAGAAGAAAGCGATACCTGTGCAATTTCGGTGTAAAGATAGTTAAACTTTCCTGCCGGTGCAACCGAGCCCTTGTCGTAGAAATCAAGATAATCATCGGTTACCACAGAATCCGTCCACTTAAATTCAAGGTCAACGGTACCGGTTACGCCAAGAAGCGCTCTGTCAACCGAAAGCTGAATTACGTTGCCCGAAACTGCTACCTCGGCATTGCCGATAGTTACCCATGCACCGTTTTCGTACTTGGCAACAGTGCCCTTGCCGTTTTTATTGATTGCAAAGTCATAGCCTGCCCAGCCTGTTGCATAGTTGCGGTCGGTGTTAATGAAAAGATTCATAAAGCCCTCGCCGCCCTCTACAATTGCATCGGCGGTTTTTGCCATGAAGTAGAGCTTATTATCATCGCGCGCAACCTTCGCCCTTATGATTGCGTTGTTCACCGTTGTGGTGTAGTGAATTTGAGCATCTGTTGCAGTATCCTTATAGCCGTAGGAATCACGGGCTGTATCGGTAAGGTTGTGAATATATTCCGGGGCCACGCTGTCCCATTGGCTAACGTCGCCGGCCACATTAATGGTAACCGCCGCACTTGCAACCGGTGCGGGACGAACACCCTTGTATTTTCTTATAAAGTCAACCAAAAGGTTGTAATAATCATCCTTAATGTAGCTTCTGGAAGGCTCAAAGTCACGGCTGTTTTCCTCGTCAAACAGGTCAACAAAGGCCGCCTTGTAGCTTCCGTAGCTGTCGTACTTAACGGTGTTCCATTCGTTCCAGCCGTCAATGTAAATGAAGGCCGGGTCAACATCCAAGGCAAGCGCTGCCTGCTCACGGAAGAAATAAGGCTTTCTGCCGTTATCGGCGGAATAATCCTCACCGAAGGCCTCCGAAAACGCTCTTCCCCTTGAATACGGATCTGAGAAAACACCGTCACCCGCATTGGGTACCGTGGATTCGTTTATAGCTGTACCAACGGAAAACATCTCCACTCTTCCGTCCGCACGTTTGTTACCTCTGGGGTACTGCGGATAGGTTTCAAGCCAATTAAGGTCGCCACCCTCAGATTCCTTATAACGGCCGCCGAAGTGACGAAGCTCCAAAAGGTCCTCCAAAAGGTCCTGCGTTTTTATAATATCCTTATCGTTTTGGTTAATCATTTCCTGACCCTGGTC
>CAZITC010000077.1:0-5458 GCA_964542085.1 uncultured Ruminococcus sp.
GGAGATAATAATTGGGCTTGGGAGGAAACTCCTGAGCCTTTTTTTGTGTGAATTTCACGGTAAGAACATATTTTCGTGGTGTTTTTATGGGACAAGATAAAGCGTACAGTATGATTAAGAATCAAAACCTTTTTTTGATGATGGAATATATAAACTATAACTTTTGAAATATTTTATTTCGCCGTTGATAAAATATCTTGCATAATCTATAATGTTATTTGTAATAGTTGCCACTTATATGGAGGTGCAAAATGGAAGTAAGCTACAATAAACTATGGAAGTTGATGATAGACAAAGGAATGCCAAATAAAGGTGATTTGCGTGCATTAACAGGAATAGGGACAAATACTTTAGCCAAACTTAGTAAAAATCAACAGGTAAGTATGGATGTGCTTATGAAAATATGTAATAAGTTAGATTGTGATATATCTGACATATGCGAATTTATTAAAGAAGACTAGAGAGGTGTAATTTATAATGAATGCAATAGATTTATTTGCTGGTTGCGGTGGATTATCAAAGGGATTTATGGATGCAGGATTTAATATTCTTGTAGGAGTAGATAATGATCAGGCTGCATTAAATACATTTGCACTGAATCATAATGGTGCAGTGCCCTTGAACGCGGATTTATCTAAACAGGAGACGTTTGACGAAATTAAAAAAATAGCAGGAGACAGATCGATTGATGTAATAATAGCAGGTCCTCCCTGTCAAGGATTCTCATTGACAGGTCCAAGAAATTTTGATGATAAAAGGAATAAACTGTATCTTGCAGTGATTGAAATGGTAAAACAATATAAGCCGAAAGCGTTCATAATTGAAAATGTACCAGGAATGGCTACGTTGTATGAAGGACAAATTAAGGATGAAATTCTAAAGAGATTTAGAAAAATGGGTTATAATATAGAATGCAAAATTTTATGTGCAGCAGATTATGGTGTGCCACAAATACGGAAGAGACTAATTTTTATGGGAATCAGAGAAGATATTGGTAAACCAGAATTTCCGGAGATAAAATTTACACCTGAAGATTATAGAACTTGCAGAGATGCAGTAAGTGATTTGCCATCACTTGTAGATAATCTGGGAAGCGAGGAAGCGGAGTATATATGTAATCCAAAAACGGAATATCAAAAATTGATGAGAGGAAACTGTGATGTGTTACATAATCATTTAGGAACTAATCATACACAAATGGTAAAGGATACTATAGCACTTGTACCAGAAGGTGGAAATTATAAAGATTTACCGGAGGGTTGGGGAGAAAGCAGAAAATTTCATATGGCGTGGACCAGATTAAATGGAAATGCTCCTGCAAGAACTGTAGATACAGGACATAGAAATTTATTTCATTATGAATATAATAGGGTTCCTACAGTAAGAGAAAGTGCAAGAATGCAATCATTTCCGGATGACTTTGTTTTTACTGGAACAAAAACTCAGCAATCAAGACAAGTAGGAAATGCAGTACCTCCACTTTTAGGTCAGGCTCTGGGAGAAGCAATATTAAAAATTATAACAGGAGATACAAAATGAAAAGAATTAAATCTATAGATTTATTTGCCGGCTGTGGAGGGTTAATGGATGGATTTGAACAATCAGGATATTTTGATACGATTGCAGCAGTAGAATGGGAAAAGGCTCCTTGTAAAAATCTTGCGATTAGACTCAGAGATAAATGGAAATATAAGGATGCTGATCGTCGAGTAATGCGATTTGATATTCAAAGGACGGATGAGCTTTTTCAGGGTTGGAATAATGATCCAACTTACGATTCATCGGTGGGGTTAGATCAACTGATTCATGAGACAGATGGTATAGATGTTATTATAGGTGGTCCACCATGTCAGGCTTATTCAATAGCAGGAAGAGTTCGTGATGAAAATGGAATGAAAGATGATTACCGAAACTTCTTGTTTGAAAGTTATATTAAAGTACTCGACAGATATAAGCCCAAAATGTTTATATTTGAAAATGTTCCTGGAATACTAAGTGCAAAACCTACAGGAAGTCCAATAATTGAAATTATACGAGAAAGTTTTGACATTGCTGGTTATTGCCTCATACCAGATTTAAGTAAGGCAATAATAGATTTTACTGAATATGGCGTACCGCAAAACAGAAAGAGAATAATTATATTTGGTGTGCGTAAGGAGTATTTTGGTGATAAAGCAGAGCAAATTGTAGATTTATTTTATAAAGAGTATTTACCGAAGTATAAAGTAAAAAGAAAGAAGACTGTTTATGAAGCAATAGGGGATTTACCAAAACTATATCCTGAAAAAGAAACATCAAAAGTAAATGGTGTAAGAACCAGACATTCATTATCGGAGCCGAGTGTGGAAAATCATATTGCAAGATGGCAAAGCGACAGAGATTTGGGGATTTTTAAATTATTGACAGAGGATATAGAATCGGGAAGAAATCAATACACATCTATAGATGCTCTGAAAAAATTATATACAAAAATGACCGGAAAAGAATCAAATGTACATAAGTATCATGTAATTAGATGGGATGAACCAAGTAATTTGATACCAGCTCATTTGTATAAGGATGGATTACGACATATTCATCCTGATTCTACACAACAAAGGACAATAACAGTAAGAGAAGCGGCCAGGCTACAAACATTTCCTGACGATTATGTGTTTTATGGAAGTAACATGGATTTGTATAAGATGATTGGAAATGCTGTGCCCCATTTGTTTGCAAAATGTTGTGCAAATGCAGTTCATGATATTTGGAAGGATTATGTCGGCTGAGAATTGAGGAGGTAATGAGATGGCGTATACTACTCAACAAGCAATAGAAACATTAAATGGTTATTTATCGATAAATGAAACCGATAAGGAATATATTGATGCTACCAAAAAAAGAGGTTTCGTACTTGAACTATCGTCTGGTGAAAGGATTGTAATATTTGTATATCCGCTTGTGCATAAGCAAGATAATACAAAAAATTATTTTGATACAAGAGATAGCGGTGCTTATGAACGCGGAGTTGCGTGGAAGTATGCACAGAAACAGGGACTGAAATATTTTTGCCTAGGGGTAAATGATCAGGTAGATAAATTTAAAGATTATATATTCAGTCTTGAATGTGATGAAAAAGAAGTTGAAAAAATATCAGGCACCAAGGACGGGAACAGAAACGGACCAGGAAATCAGATTATTATTCCTAATGATTATAGACCAAATAAGGAATTTGAAAGAATTCAGAATAAGTTAGGAATTTTCATTGCTACAATTAGGAAATCTGGATTGAAAGAATATTTGGAGTATTATGATAATCGTCCTTATTTAGGAAAACAGAATATAGATGATAATTTGCAAGACGAAAATGAATATCAACGTGCAGCAAATATTTTGACAAAACATATAGAAGAATCAGGACTTGAATTACCATCAAATGATGAGGCAGTTGAACAATGCAGAGCTGATTTCATTGAGAGATACTCGCCTGAAAAACTTGCGGCTTTATCAGATGAAGAAGTATTGCAGTACATTTTTTATTCTAGTGGAGATAATTCTGATGCTTTGTGTTACTGGATAGAAAGAAATACACTGTGTCGTGAATTGTTTGGAAGCATCGCAGGCGGATCAGCATATAAATTTGGATTATTTCAGAAAAAAGATACAGGAGTCTGGACATCTGGAAGTGCTAATAATTCTAAGGAACTATCGGATGAGGAAGCATTACAATTAGGAAAATCCATTCGTGATGCTCTTGTTAATGGTTCAAAACTTATTTCAGAAGCAAATCCGCAGACGATTGAAGATTATGAGAAGATGGATGAAGACCTGAAAGAACTGATAGGAGATCAGTTCTATAATATGGCATGGTTCCATAAATATTATGCAATCACCACGGGTGATATTCTTAGTTGTTATCACAACGATATCTGGAAGTACCATATTCTGTATGCACTTCTGATTAAACCAAGTGAAAAAAGTTATGCAAGAAGCGGACAGATTGCAATGGTGAGAAGATATGCAAATATGTCTTATAATGCCATGCATCATGTTATCGTTGATAAGTTCGGTATGCCGAAAACCTTTGTCAGGATAGGCACCACTGACGAAAAGATGAATTATACAGATGAATGGAAAAAGCGTTCCGTTGTCGGTATTGGATGGAAGGATATAGGAAGCCTCGATAGCTATTTATATGGTGATGGAATTGACAAAAAAGCCATTGCTGATAAACTGCAGGAGATTTATTACGGAAATGATGCAAGGACTGCATCAAGAAAAGCTGGTGAACTTGTTAGATTCTATAAAACGAATGAAGATACAGTATTTGTTGCAATGTCTGGAGAAAGACTTATCGCTTTTGTAGATGGAATAGGAAACTATTTTTACGATTCAAATAATGATATGTCGCATATGAAACCAGGCAGATGGCATGAGAATTTTACACCAGCAGATGTTCTTCCTGAAAAATCGGAAGGAAAACTGACATCATGTTATCAGCTTACAGATGAAAATAATTTGATGTATCTTTACAAAAAATATTATTACCCTGATGATATGGAACTTGAAGTTAATCTGGAAAACGAAGATCCGGAAGAAAGAAATAAAAGACTTTTCAGATATTGGATGAGTTTGCAAGTAAAACCGGAAGGAGATTCGGATGCCGGAAATCCATACAGTGAACAATCAATAGACTCATATGTAAACAGCATAGAGAAAACTCCTCTTCCTATGGTGGCAGAACATAGTGTATTTTATACAACAGATATCGGACAGGTAAATCAGGCTATGGATGAACTTAAAAAAGAGCCTGAAAAAAATGGCTCACAGAGAAGTGCTGTGAAAAAGTACATACAATATCTGATTGATTCTGAGGAGGACTATATGAAGCTGATTTATAATACGAAAATAGATGTAGATTATGAGAGAAACCGTATTGTATTCGGAGCACCGGGTACAGGAAAAAGTTTTGGGTTGAAAGATGACTGTGACAAGCTGATGGCAGATACGGTTGGTACATATGAGAGAATAACATTTCATCCAGATTATTCCTATTCACAGTTTGTCGGAACATATAAACCGGTGATGGATGCAGATGGCAGAAGCATAAGATATGATTTTGTACCTGGACCATTCATGCGTGTATATGTAGATGCATTAAAGAGCGGAAGAACGGAAGCACCTCAGCCACATTTGCTTCTGATTGAAGAAATTAACAGAGCTAAGGTAGCGGCAGTATTCGGTGATGTATTTCAGCTGCTAGATCGTGATGATGATGGTGTGAGCGAGTACGAAATACAGGCATCTGAGGACATCAGAAGGTATCTTGCTTCACAGCTCGGTGGAGATGCTGATAATTACAAAAAAATCAGGATTCCAAACAATATGTTTATATGGGCTACTATGAACAGTGCTGATCAGGGCGTATTTCCTATGGATACGGCATTTAAGAGAAGATGGAATTTTGAATATCTTGGAA
>CAZITC010000078.1:0-5453 GCA_964542085.1 uncultured Ruminococcus sp.
GTATGTGGACGGCGAGCTGGAATATGACGATATAAAGGACCCGTTGCCCTTTGATGTGAAGGCTCCGGTAATTGAAATTGAGGATAAGGATTACGCAATTTGGTACCGTGACCTTATGGAAGAATTCGGAAAGTACGAGGGCAGAACGGTACGCTTTAAGGGCATGGTTGCCCGTCCGAAGGAGGCCGGAGCAGACACCCTTTTAATCGGAAGGAAGGTTATGACCTGCTGTGAGGCGGATATTGCATTCCGCCCTATTGCGTGTGAATTTGAAGGTGAAGAGAAAACCGAAAACGGAACATGGAACGTGCTTACCGCGCGGATTATTAAGAAAAAGCACAGGCTTTACAGCCAGGAGGGGCCGGTGTTAAAGCTTATAAAAATTGATCCGGCCGAAAAACCGGAAAACGAGGTTGCAACATTTTATTGATGAAAAAGAGCTGTAAAAAATTTTTACAGCTCTTTTTGAAACTTTATCCGTTTTCGTGATAATATATAAGTGAAAGGAGGCAATAAGGTGGTTGAGGAATTGATGACAAGCTACGGAAGGTCGGTGTACGGACTTTGCTTAAAGCTTGCGAAAACTCCGTTTGAGGCTGACGATTTGTACCAGGAAACCTTCATATGTGCAATGAGAAAGAAAATAAGACCTGATGGCAATGTCAAGGCACTCCTAATGAAGATATGTATAAATACATATAAGAGCTCTGTGCAGAAAAAGGTGCGAAGGTATAAGATTGCTCCGACGGAGCCTTTGGACGGTAACGACTTTGTTTCGTCAAAGGACAATACTGAGGAAGAGGTTGAAGGCAAGGAAATAAGGCAGGCAGTCAGAAATGTTGTTACTGAGCTTGAAGATAAGTATAAAATACCGATTTTGTTATACTACACCGCGGAGCTTACCTGTCAGGAAATTGCCGACACCTTAAGCTTGCCCGAGGGAACGGTGAAAAGCCGTATACATCGAGGCAAAAAAATGATAAAAACCGGACTGGAGGCTATGGGTTATGAATGATGAACGTTTTGAAACTTTGCTTCATGAAAGCTTGAAATCCGACTCAGATGCGAGCGAATTAACAAAAAAAAGAGTTTTGAATTGTGAAAGGGGAAAAGGTATGAAGGTATTAAAAAGAACGGCGGCTTGTGTTGCCGCAGCGGCAGTGCTTTTTGTGGGAGCGGCAAATTCCGGCTACACGGTTGCAAATGCAATGTACAAGGTGCCTGTTTTGGGCGACCTTGCAAGGGCGGTTACCATAAGAGAATACAAAGATGCGGAGGGCTATTTTGCAGCGGATATTAAAATTCCGGAGGCGGAGGGGCTTGGCAAGGCAACGGATGAGCTTAACCGTGAAATCAGTGAGTACGTAGAGGGCTTTATTAAAATGTATGAGTCCGACAAGGAGGCAACAGGCGCCGAGGCTAATGAAGACTGGGGAGAAAGCGCACGCTATAATATAACAAACGATTATCGCGTTATATCGAATAACGATAAGTATTTCTCGGTAGAGGTTACAACATGCCTTGTTATGGCAGGCGGTACAGAGTTTAAGCGTGATTTCACAGTTGACAAGGAAGCTGAAAAGGTAATAACGCTTAATGATATTTACGGCGCTCAGGATAACTGGAAGGAATCACTTTATGAATATATTAAGGCGCAGATGGAAAAGGAAATGGCGGAAAACGACGCCGCAATGTATTTCATCGGCGAGAACGGCTTTAATGAAATTACGGGCGACGAAAACTTCTATATCAACGAGGACGGCGAGGTTGTTATTACCTATGACGAATACGCTGTTGCACCCGGCTCTATGGGTGTTGTAAGCTTTAACGTGGGAAGCGTTCCCGAGGCTTAAACAAAAAACACGGTAACAAGCAATCGGTTACCGTGTTTTATTATGCTCATAATAGCTTGGGTGAGGTTAAAAAGTCGCTTCCGCTTCTTTGGCCGAGGGCAATGCTTCGTATATCCGCGGCCTTTATATCCGTGGCAAGGGCGGGGTTATTTTTGGCATAGCATTTATCCAGCTTGGTTATAATTTTTATGTCTGAATTTTTTTTGATATCGGAAAGCACCGACCGTCCGGCATTATTTAGCGCAAGAACGCGTGCATAGGGCTCAAAATTGGGTATTTTTTCCCCTGAATTTAATAAAATGTGCAATAAAGTTCTTTTTACTCTTGACATTGTATACCTTTTTGATTTAATATTATATAGATAGGAATTTATGTCCGGCTCTGTTGGGGTGTTTAATATTGTGTTTAACAGCTCATCATCCGCAAGGCTTCTTGTACTGTAACGTGACCTGTCAAGATTTTTAACGGCAAGGTACAAAAGAGGCTGTAAATCCTTAAAGAACAGCGGGGAGCAAAGCTCCTGCTCCGGAACAAGGCCTAAAACATTGTCCCCGTCCGAAAGCATGCTCCGCACGGCGGAGGCGGAGGCAAAGGCACCGCTTTTTTCGTCGGAGTCATGGCTGACCGTGCGCTTAACACAAACCGGCTTGATTGTGCTTGAAAAAGCACAAAGTGCCCGAATGTATTCACTGCCGAGAAGGTCGTTTGGCCCATTCGGAGTGGAAAGGCCGCAGTCGGCGGAGGCTTTTTCAAGCGCCGCCGGATAGGAATGTCCTTTTGACAGATAGCCTTTCAATGTAAGGGAAAAGGCTTCGTCCTCAAAATGAGTAGCTTCATAAAGCGCATCAATGCTTCCGCACTCGGTGCCGAAGCATAAAAGGTCAATCACGTTAAGCCTTGTTAATATGTCAACCGCACCGAAGGCAAAGTCCGGGCTTGCCGCGGTGGAATAAAAAAACGGAAGCTCCAAAACAAGGTCGGCTCCGTTTTTTACGGCTACCTCGGCACGTTGCCATTTGGAAAATACGGCCGGCTCACCGCGCTGAACAAAGCTTCCGCTCATCAGCACAACAATGCGGTCGGCGTATCGGCGCGCTTCTTCTATATGAAATTTGTGACCGTTGTGAAACGGGTTGTATTCTGCAATGATTGCCGCAGTTTTCACTGTTCTCACGTCCTTTAGGACTATTTTAATATAACACAGGAAAAAAATCAAGTAATATTCTTGATTTAATTATCCCGAAAGGAAGTAATAAATAATGAGTAAGTTTTTGGAAAACACAATTGCCCGTGCCAAGGCGGACAAAAAAACAATTGTTCTGCCCGAGTCAATGGACAGAAGAACCTTTGAGGCGGCCGAAAAGGTTTTGAAGGAGGATATTGCAGATTTAGTTATCATCGGCACCCCCGAAGAAATTGAAAAGAACAGCAAGGGACTTGATATTTCAAAGGCTAAAATAGTAAATCCCTACACATACGAAAAGACCGAGGAGTATATTAACCTTTTTGTGGAGCTTAGAAAGGCAAAGGGGCTTACCTATGAGGAGGCTAAGAAAATTGCACTCGGCGATTATATGTATTACGCTTGCCTTATGGTTAAGGCCGGCGATGCGGACGGCGTTGTATCCGGTGCGTGCCATTCAACGGCAAACACACTTCGCCCCTCACTTCAAATAATCAAAACAAAGCCCGGCGTTAAGCTTGTATCGGCGTTTTTCTTAATGGTTGTTCCCAATTGCGAATACGGTGCTGACGGAACGTTTATTTTTGCCGATTCCGGCTTGGAGCAAAACCCCGACCCGGAAAAGCTTGCGGCGATTGCGGCGTGCTCGGCTGAGTCATTTGAACTTCTTACGGGAAAGGATGCTTACGTTGCAATGCTTTCACACTCCACAAAGGGTAGCGCAAAGCATGCCGACGTTGATAAGGTTTTGGAGGCAACAAGAATTGCGAAGGAGTTATACCCCAACATAAAGCTTGACGGTGAGCTTCAGGCTGATGCCGCAATGGTGCCCTCCGTTGCCGCATCCAAGGCTCCGGATTCGCCCGTTGCCGGCAAGGCAAACGTTTTGGTATTCCCTGACCTTGATGCCGGAAACATTGGCTACAAGCTTGTTCAGCGCCTTGCAAAGGCAGAGGCATACGGCCCCGTTACACAGGGTATTGCAAAGCCCATTAACGATTTGTCGCGCGGCTGCAGTGCGGATGATATTGTCGGCGTTATAGCCATTACCTGCGTTCAGGCACAGGCTATGAAATAAGAAAGAGAGGAAAAAGAATAATGAAAATTTTAGTTATTAATGCAGGAAGCTCCACAGTTAAGTATCAGCTTATCAATATGGATAACGATGAGGTTATGGCAAAGGGTAACTGCGACAGAATAGGCAGAGAGGGTTCAAACATTGAATACAGAGTCGGCGACAATAAAATGAAGTTTGACAAGGAAATGCCTACACATGCAGAGGCTGTTAAAATAATCCTTTCATACCTTACCGACCCGGAAATCGGCGTTATTAAAAGCGTTTCTGAGATTGATGCGGTAGGTCACAGAGTTGTGCACGGCGGTGAAAGCTTCTCCGGAAGTGTTATCATTACCGAGGAGGTTAAGAATGCAATGAGAGAGTGCTATCCTCTTGCGCCCATTCATAACCCCGCAAACGTTACCGGAATTGAGGCGTGCGAGGAGGCAATGCCCGGCGTTCCTATGGTCGGCGTGTTTGACACGGCCTTCCACCAGACAATGCCCAAGACATCTTATCTTTACGCACTTCCCATGGAGCTTTACAGGGACAAAAAAATAAGAAAGTACGGCTTTCACGGCACAAGTCATAAGTATGTTGCGGAGCGTTGCGCCGCTCTTATGGGCAAGCCGATTGAAGAGCTTAAGATTATCACATGCCACTTGGGAAGCGGCTCATCAATCTGCGCGGTTAAAAACGGGAAGAGCGTTGACACAACAATGGGCTTTACGCCTCTTGACGGCTGCGTAATGGGTACACGTTGCGGAAGCATTGACCCGGCTGTTGTTACGTTCATTATGGACCAGTACAATATGACAACAGATGAGGTAAACGAGCTCATGAATCAGAAGTCCGGCATATTCGGCATTACTGACGGGCTCAGCAACGATTTCAGAGATTTGGAGCTTCTTTATTACGAGAAGAACGAAAAGGCTATGCTGGCGCTTGATATGGCACATTATGTTACCAAGAAATACATCGGTTCCTATATGGCCGCAATGGGCGGATGCGATGCAATCGTGTTCACCGCCGGCGTAGGCGAAAACAATGCATTCATGCGTAAGGATGTTTTGAGCGCGTTTGAATTTATGGGTGTTAAGGTTGACGACGAAAGAAATAACACAAGAGGCAAGGAAACCATGATTACGACCGACGATTCAACCGTTAAGGCTTTCTTGATTCCCACAAACGAAGAACTTGCAATAGCCCTTGAAACAAAAAAGCTTATTGAAAAATAATTAAAAAAGCTGTAAAAGCCTGGTGCTTTTACAGCTTTTTTCTAACACAAAATCGGTTGCATTTGTCTGCCGGCCATTGCGGCGGAGAGAGTGGGCAAAATCATGTTCATATCCGCAACAAG
>CAZITC010000079.1:0-5443 GCA_964542085.1 uncultured Ruminococcus sp.
GTCGATAACACGCCGCTCGCTTATGACTGTGGCAAAGGATTACCTTGGCTTAGAGGTGGAGGAAAGAGAAATTGAATTTGCAGAGGTTGCGGACTTTGCGGAATGCGGACTTTGCGGTACAGCGGCCGTTATTTCGCCCGTAGGTAAAATTTACGACCACGGCAAGGAAATTGCGTTCCCCAGCGGTATGGAGGAAATGGGCCCGGTTACCAAAAAGCTTTATGACGCACTTACCGGAATACAGATGGGAAGAATAGAGGCGCCTGAGGGCTGGATTCGCGTTATTGAATAAAATTTAAAAAAATATAAAAAAATGCTTGCAATGACGTTAAAAGTATGGTATACTGTAGAATAGTTAATGACTGTCGGCAAAATCCGACGGTTGAAATGAACGAGAGGTGAACAGAATGAAACAGGGAATTCATCCGGACTACAAGCAGACTACCATTAAGTGTGCATGCGGTGAGATAATTGAAACCGGCTCCACAAAGGAGAATATATCGGTCGAAATTTGCTCCAAGTGCCATCCTTTCTATACAGGTAAGCAGAAGCTTGTTGACACAGGCGGACGTGTAGAAAGATTTAGAAAGAAATTTAATCTTGAAAACAAATAAAAGCGGAAAATTTTCCGCTTTTTTTGTTTTTAAACCTTGTCATGCATTGGAAAAAATGCTATAATATATAGTGGTAATAAGAGGGTTGATTTTATTAAAATATTATTCGGAAAAGGGAAGAGTATGAAAGTTAAGGTTGACAAACTTACAAGCAAGGAGTTTTCGGAGTATACGGACAGCTCCTTTGCAAAAATCGTTAAAATGACGATAGGGATTTTTTTGGGCATTATTATGATAGTTATTGCTCTTTCGCTGGGCTTTCATGCGCCGGAGAATGTGATGAAGCCCTTGTGGATTGCGGCGTTTATTCTTGTTTTTTTGATTATATCGTCAAATTCCGCGGTCAGCATGGCGTTTAAAAAATCCGGTTTTGCGGAAACTAAGTGCACATACAGCTTTGACGGCGCGGGCATGGATATAACCATCGGTGATATGAGCGGTGACTTGGGCTGGGAGTATGTAAAATACGTTAAGGAAACCGAAAACCTTTTCATAATTCGGGCGGAGGGAAGCCAGTTTATAATTCCCAAAAGGTGCCTTTCGGAGAAGGACTTTTTGGCGCTTATTGAAGATGCGCTTCCGAATGAAAAAATTAAAAAAATGAAATACAAAAAGAAGGATAAGGAAACCGAGAGTAATGGCAATAAAGATAACTGATGAAGCAGAAGTAATAAAACAAAAGAAAATAATTGAGGAAATGGCTGCCTACAACGGTGTTGGCAAGAAAAGCTGTCTTTTCACCTTAGGCTGTCAGCAAAACGAAAGCGATTCGGAAAAGCTTTCCGGAATGCTTAGCCTTATGGGCTACACCGCCACGGAAAATGTAGAGGAAGCGGATTTGATTTTGTTTAACACCTGTGCTGTTCGCGAAAATGCGGAAAAAAAGCTTTTCGGGCGCATCGGTGCCTTAAAGCCCTTGAAGGAGGCTAAGCCTGAGCTTTTAATCGGCGTTTGCGGCTGTATGCCGCAGGAGGCCGGCATGGCGGAGCGATTTAAAAGGCAGTACAAATTTGTGGATATGGTTTTCGGCACCCACAGCCTTTACCGTTTTCCGGAAATTTTGAAAAAAGCCGTTTGCGACCGTGAACAGATTAGGGATATTGTAAACATTGACGGTGAGGTGACCGAGGGGATACCGGTTTTACGAAGCAGCAAGGTGAAAAGTTATCTTTCGGTTATGTACGGATGTAATAATTTTTGCAGCTATTGCATTGTGCCCTATGTAAGAGGGCGTGAGCGCAGCCGTGCTTGGCAGGACGTTTTGGAAGAGGCAAAGGAGATTGCCGCCTCCGGCTGTAAGGAAATAATGCTTTTGGGGCAAAATGTAAACTCCTACTGCGGCGGAATTGACTTTGCAGAGCTTATGTATCGTGTAAGCATGGTAAGCGGAATTGAGCGCATACGATTTATGTCGTCCCATCCGAAGGATTTGAGTGATGACCTTATTAACGTAATGGCCGAGCGGAAGAATATTTGCAATCAGCTTCATTTGCCGGTACAGTCCGGAAGTGACAGAATATTAAAGCTTATGAACAGGCACTATGACATGGAGCACTATCTTGCTATTGTTGATAAGGTAAAAAGAAAAATTCCCGATATAACGCTAACAACCGATATAATCGTGGGCTTTCCCGGGGAAACTGATGAGGATTTTGAAAAAACAGTGGAGCTCTTAAAAAGGGTTGAATACGACAGTATTTTTTCCTTCATCTACTCCAAGAGAACGGGCACACCGGCCGAAAAAATGGCCGATGTTATGACCGAGGAGCATAAGCACGAAAACTTTGAGAGGATGCTGACCCTTCAAAACGATATATCGCTTAAAAAGAACAGGGCGCTTATCGGAAGCGTTCAGTCTGTGCTGGTGGAGGGAGAAAGCAAAACTGACCCGTCCAAGCAAAGCGGCCGTTCTGAGGGCGGAAAGTTAGTGCACTTTGATGAGGAAAGGTCATTGGAGGGCGAAATTGTTAAGGTAAAAATAGAAAGCGTCAATACATGGACGCTTTTAGGAAAGCTTGAGGAAGAAAAATGATTGAGGACAGAAGCAAAATTTCTGCCATGATGCGGCAGTATCTTGCAACGAAAGATGAATACAGGGATGCAATTTTAATGTACCGTGTAGGCGACTTTTACGAAATGTTTTTTGATGATGCAAAAACCGCCTCAGCCGAACTGGATTTGGTACTTACCGGCAAGGACTGTGGACTTTCCGAGCGTGCGCCCATGTGCGGCGTGCCCTTTCACGCGGCAGACAATTATATTTCGCGCCTGGTTGCGAAGGGCTATAAGGTTGCAATCTGTGAGCAGGTGGAGGACCCGAAGGAGGCTAAGGGACTTGTTAAGCGCGATGTAATAAGGGTTGTTACTCCGGGCACCACAACCGATGAGGGGCTTTTAGATTCGCGCCCCACAAATTATATGTGTGCAGTCAATATGAAGGGGGATAAAACCGCCCTTGCCATTGCGGATGTTTCCACAGGTGAGGTTTTGGTAACTGTCCTTTCCTCGGCCGACGGGGCTGATATTATAAGTGAGCTGGAGCGTTTTTCTCCGGTTGAAATAATCTTGAACAGTCAGGCTATGGCAAGCAAAACGGTAGTTAATTACATAAATGAGAAAATGAACGCTCTGTGCTTTTCGTGCGATGACGGATATTTTGCGTTTGAAAGAGCAAGGACGGTGGTTCAAGAGCAGTTTTTAAGCGAAGCTGAAAAGGTTACTGAGGATAAGGAGTTGACCGGTGCTCTCGGCGCCCTGATGGTATATGTAAGGGAAACTCAGAAGGTGGAGCTTGCTCACATTAAAAAGATTGAATTTTTTGATACAGCAAGGTTTATGGAGCTTGGCAGTACTGCCCAAAGAAATTTGGAGCTGGTGGAAAATATGCACGACAAAACCAAGCGCGGCACTCTTTTGAGCGTGCTGGACAAAACCTGTACCACCATGGGAAAAAGAACGGTAAAAAATTGGATTTTGCGCCCACTGATTGATATTGCAAGGATAAAGGAGCGCCAGGAGGCCGTGGGCGAAATGGCGGAAAAGCTTATTCTACGCACTGAAATACGGGGCATCATTTCCGATATAAACGATATTGAGCGCATTGTAAGCCGCGTTTCTCTCGGCACGGTTAATCCGAGAGATTTGGTAGCGTTAAAAAATTCACTTCGTGCGCTTCCCGGTCTTATTGAAAAGTGCTCAGGCCTTTCGTCGGCTCTTTTGAAGAAAAAGACTGCGGAGCTTGAGCCTCTTCATGAGCTTGAGGATATGATTGACAGGGCAATTAAGGACGAGGATACCCCGATAAGCGTGCGCGAGGGTAAGATTATAAAGCAGGGCTTTTCCGAGGAAATTGACTATTTGAACGGTCTTTTATCGGGAAGTAAGGAGTTGCTTGCAAAAATTGAGCAAAGAGAGCGGGAAAAAACAGGCATTTCCAAGCTTAAGGTGGGCTATAACAAGGTTTTCGGCTATTATATCGAGGTTTCAAACGTCAACCTTTCCAAGGTGCCGGAAACCTACATAAGAAAGCAAACCCTAACCAACGGCGAGCGCTATATTACCGAAGAACTGAAAAACGTGGAAAAGGATGTGCTTTCCGCGGCAGAAAAGGTTGTTCGCTTGGAGTATGATGCATTTCGCAGGGTTGTAGATGCGGTTGCGGAAAAAATTGAAGCTATTCAAAGGATTTCCCGGGCAATCGGCGTTGTGGATGTTATTTGCTCCTTTGCGGAGGTTGCCGTTAAAAATTCCTATTGTATGCCCGTGGTGGACGGGTCGGATTTAATTGAAATAAGAAACGGCCGCCATCCGGTTGTGGAAAATATGGGCGGAACGGAGCTTTTTGTCCCGAACGATGCATATCTTTCCGGCAAAAATGACCCGGTTGCCATAATCACCGGCCCTAACATGGCGGGAAAATCCACCTATATGCGTCAGGTTGCCCTGATTGTTTTGATGGCACAAATCGGCAGCTTTGTGCCGGCAAGTGAGTGCCATATCGGAGTTGTGGATAAAATATTCACAAGGGTGGGCGCATCGGACGATTTAGCCTCCGGTCGCAGTACCTATATGGTGGAAATGAGCGAGGTTGCGGAAATTGTCAACAATGCTACGAAGAAAAGCCTTATTATATTGGATGAAATCGGCCGCGGCACCAGCACCTTTGATGGACTTTCAATGGCATGGTCAATCGTGGAATACTGCGCGGAAAAAATACACGCAAAAACGCTTTTTGCAACCCATTACCATGAGCTGACGGCACTGGAGAACAGCTTAGACGGCGTGAAAAATTATTGCATTGCGGTGAAAAAGCGCGGCGATGATATTATATTTTTAAGAAAAATAATACGCGGCGGAGCGGATGAAAGCTACGGCATTGAGGTTGCAAAACTTGCCGGCATTAAGGAGCCGATAATCAAGCGTGCAAAGGAAATACTTGAAAAAATTGAGAAAGACAATGTTCGAGAGGTACTTCCCCAAAGAGAAAAGCCGGCTTCTGACGTACAGCTGGATTTTAACAGCCTTGCGGCGGAGGAAATTGTTGACAGGCTAAAGCTTATTGATATTACCGCGCTCACGCCTATTGAGGCGCTGAATATTTTGAACGAGCTTAAAATAAAAGCATTAAGGTAAGGTGAATAAACCATGGGTAAAATTCACGTTTTGGATAAGACGGTATCCAATATGATTGCGGCGGGTGAGGTTGTTTCGCGGCCGGCCTCGGCCGTGAAGGAGCTTTTGGAAAACGCTTTTGACGCGCAAAGCAAAGCTGTTACCGTTGAAATTAAAAACGGCGGAATAAGCTATATTCGCGTTACGGATGACGGGGT
>CAZITC010000080.1:0-5411 GCA_964542085.1 uncultured Ruminococcus sp.
TAGTATATCCCATTCCTCCAAGCCATTCGCCTCCTTTTTCAATATATCGAAGCCTATCAATTAATTGTTAAGCTTGCCAAGGCTTTGCGCCTTCAAAAATTCGTTAATAAAGCCGTCAATTTCGCCGTTCATAACCGCATCAATATTTCCGACCTCGTAACTTGTGCGGTGGTCTTTAACCATGGTATACGGGCAAAAAACGTAGGAGCGAATTTGGCTTCCCCAAGCGTTATCCTTTTGCACACCCTTGATGTCCGAAATTTTCTCAAGGTGCTCGCGCTCCGCAATTTCAACAAGCTTAGACTTAAGCATTTTCATTGCGGTTTCACGGTTTTGTATTTGCGAACGCTCATTCTGGCAGGCAACAACAATGCCCGTGGGAATGTGCGTTATGCGGATTGCGGATTCCGTTTTGTTGACGTGCTGACCGCCGGCACCGCTGGAGCGGTAGGTATCCACACGCAAGTCCTCCGGATTGATTTCCACGTTCAAATCCTCGTCAATCTCGGGAATAACCTCACACGAAGCGAAGGAGGTGTGCCGCCGCGAAGCGGAGTCAAACGGGGAAATGCGCACCAGGCGGTGAACGCCGTTTTCGGCCTTGGCATAACCGTAGGCATTTTCGCCCTCAATCAGCAGTGTTGCACTTTTAACGCCGGCCTCTTCACCGTCCAGGCAGTCAATCAGGCTTACCTTGAAGCCGCGTCGCTCTGCCCAATGCTCATACATACGCAGAAGCATTTCCGCCCAGTCGTGAGCCTCCGTTCCGCCGGCGCCCGCGTGGAGCGTCATAATCGCATTATTTTTATCGTAGGGGCCGGAAAGAAGCGCCTCAAGTTTTAAGGTTTCCATTGCGCTGTCCAGCTCGGCAATGCCCTCGGTAAGCTCGGCTATAACGGAGGTGTCCTCCATTTCATCGCCAAGCTCGCACAAAGCCGTCATATCCTCCCACTTTTTGAAAACGGAATTGAATTTATCCCGCTTGCTTTTCATCATATTGATATCCTTCAATATTTTGCTGGATTCGGCCATGTTGTCATAAAAGCCCGGCTCTAAGGTTTTAGCCTCGCCCTCTTCAATTTTTTGGGAAATGCCTTCAATATCCATGGACTGAGAAAGCTGGTCCAGCGGCTCCTTCCTTTTGGCAAGCCCCAATCTGTATTCGTCAAATTCTAGCATTAGTTTTCCTCCTTGGCGCCGCAGCAGTATTTATATTTTTTCCCGCTTCCGCAGGGGCAGGGGTCGTTTCGGCCAACCTTTTTTTCCTTGTTGACCGCGGGGCGCCTAAGCTCCTCCGACTCACCGGAGGCAACCGCCTTTGCAACAACCTTACGCTCCGACGAGTCGGCGCGCTTTCTGACATTCATAACGCCCTTAACGGTTTCGGTTTGAATTTCGTAAATCATGGAATCGAACATATCCGCGCCGACGGTTTGATACTCAATAACCGGGTCATGCTGAGCATAAGCGCGAAGGGAAACGCCGTCGCGAAGCTGTGCCATATCGTCAATATGGCTCATCCAGTGACGGTCAACCACCTGAAGCATGATAACACGCTCCACCTCACGCATAGCGTCGCCGAAAACCTCCTCCTGAAGAGCATAACGCTCATCGAACAGCTTCATCAAATCGTCCAAAACAAACTCGCGGCTTAAGCGGTCGTATTCGTCATGGGGATAGGAAATGGGCTCTTCAAGCGGCATAATCTCGCTCACAGCCTGTGAAAGCGCATCCCACTGCCAGTAGTCGGCATGGGGGTCGGCGGCGTAAATGCTCAAAAGCTGAGAGAATACGCGCTCGGCCATTGTTCTTATGCTTGCCTTAAGGTCCTTATTATCCAAAACAAGGTTACGCTGGTTGTAGATAACCTCACGTTGCTTGTTCATAACATCGTCATAGCGAAGCACGTTTCGGCGGATTGCAAAGTGATTGCTTTCCACGCGCTTTTGTGCGTTTTCGATGAGATTGGAAAGAATTCTCGCCTCAATCGGCTCATCCTCGGGAATACCGGTTGCGGTCATGATAGACTCCACGCGGTCAGAGCCGAAGCGGCGCATCAAATCGTCATCCAAAGCGATTAAGAAGCGTGATTCGCCGGGGTCGCCCTGACGGCCGCTTCGTCCGCGAAGCTGATTGTCAATTCGGCGTGACTCGTGGCGCTCCGTTCCCAAAATGAACAGTCCGCCTGCCGCAACAACCTCCTCGTGCTCCTTGTCGGTTTCCTTTTTAAATTCGGCATAAAGACGGTCAAACATCGCTCTTGCCTCAAGAATTTGAGCATCCTCTGTGTGATTGTGAAGGTTTGCCTCCGCAACGAGAGCCTCCTCCACGCCGTCCTTACGCATTTTGTCAAGAGCCATAATTTCCGGGTTACCGCCCAAAAGAATATCCGTTCCGCGGCCGGCCATGTTTGTGGAAATGGTAACCGCGCCCTTGCGGCCTGCCTGGGCAACGATGTGTGCCTCCTTATCGTGTTGCTTTGCGTTAAGCACCTGGTGGGGTATACCCTTCTTTTTAAGAAGTGCGGAAAGGCGCTCCGACTTTTCGATTGAAATTGTGCCGACCAGTATCGGCTGGCCCTTTTGGTGACATTCCTCCACCTGGGCAATAACGGCGGAGAATTTACCGTTTTCGTTTTTATAAACGCGGTCATGATGGTCAACCCTTATCATGGGCATATTTGTGGGCACGGCCACAACATCAAGCGCGTAAATCTCCCTAAATTCCTCCTCTTCGGTAAGGGCTGTGCCGGTCATACCGGAAAGCTTTTTGTAAAGGCGGAAATAATTCTGGAAGGTAATGGTTGCAAGGGTTTTGGATTCGTGAGCAATCTTCACGCCCTCCTTTGCCTCAATTGCCTGATGAAGCCCCTCGTTATAGCGACGACCGTACATAAGGCGGCCGGTAAATTCATCAACAATGATGATTTCCCCGTCCTTAACGACATAGTCCACGTCTTTTTTCATAACGGAATTTGCCTTTATGGCCTGGTTGATGTGGTGCGAAAGCTCCATATTTTCGGGGTCGGAAAGGTTTTCCACGCCGAAGGCGGCCTCCGCCTTTTTAATGCCGCGTGCGGTAAGGGTAACGCTTTTTGTGCGCTCCTCCACAATATAGTCCGCATCCAGAGTTTCGCTTTCCTCCTCCTTGGAGTCCGACTCCTTAATGATGAGCGCCTTCAGGCCCTTGGCGAAGCGGTCAGCCGCGGTGTAAAGCTGGGAGGACTCGGCCCCTCTGCCGGAGATGATGAGCGGCGTTCTTGCCTCGTCAATCAAAATGGAGTCAACCTCGTCCACGATGGCGAAGGCGTGACCGCGCTGTACCATGTTTTCCTTGTAAATTACCATGTTGTCGCGCAGATAGTCAAAGCCGAATTCGTTGTTGGTACCGTAGGTAATATCCGCATTGTAGGCGGCCTTCTTAGCGCCGAATTCCATTCCGGAAAGCGCGGCGCCGACGCTTAAGCCCAAAAAGCCGTAAAGCTTGCCCATTTCCTCCGCCTGGGTGGAAGCAAGGTATTCGTTTACGGTTACAACGTGCACACCCTCACCGGTGAGCGCGTTAAGATAAGCCGGAAGCGTTGCGGTAAGAGTTTTACCTTCACCGGTTTTCATTTCGGCAATGCGCCCCTCATGAAGAATAATTCCACCCATAAGCTGAACGGGGAAGGGCTTTTTGGAAAGCACGCGCCATGAAGCCTCCCTTACAGTGGCGAAGGCCTCCGGCAGAATTGCATCGGTGGTTTCACCTGAGGCAAGGCGTGCCTTAAATTTATCTGTTTGAGCGCGAAGCTCGTCATCGCTTAATGCCTGCATTGAGGGCTCCAAAGCCAGGATTTTGTCCACAATCGGCTTTATTTTCTTAAGCTCATGGTCGCTGTGCGTTCCGAAAATTTTAGTAAATATACTCATTTTGCGGTTTTAACCGTCCTTTCCTGCTTGATAAAATAGTTATATAAAAGTAAATTTTTACTGCTTTAGCCGTCAATTTCTGTAAAATGGCAAAATTACTTCATTATCTTATACATTATATCACAGCTTTGGCATATTTACAAGTTTTTTCTTAAAAAAACTTGTCACGGCGAAGGTATTGGTGTATAATAGTAGCAAAAGGACGGGTTGCTATGGAAGAATTTTTCGAACGGTTGAACAATTTTCACAAAAAGTATTTCCGGTTTGTGCTTATGGCACTGCTTATCGGCGTAACCGTGCTCATTTTGCGCGTGTTGCCCTATGCCGCGGCGCTTATGCTTCCCTTCATCATCGGCTATGTTATTTCGCTTGCGGCATCACCTTTGGTTAAGCTGTTGAAAAAAAGGTTGAAAATTCCCTACAAGGTGGGAGCGGCCATTACCGTGCTTATTCTGCTTTCGCTTGTAACCGTTGCGGTGATTTTCTTAATCGGGCTGATTTCGGATTTTTCCGGCGCTCTTGTGGATAACTGGGACGACCTTTATTCCTCTTTCACGGACTACCTGAAAAATGCAATGGATTCGCTGGAGCGGTTTTCCGACTCACTTCCGTTTGACTTTTTTGAGGTGGCCTCCAAAAGTTTTGACGGAATTGAAATTAAAAGTGACGGCGGCTTTGACCTTGGCAAAAGCCTTGCCAATGTTCTTTCGCCGATGGCGGGAAGCCTTGCCGGCGGCACCATTTCCGTGGTGAAGAGCCTGCCGGAGGCCTTGCTGTTCATTGTAATGCTTATTCTTTCCACATACTTTTTCACGGGCAGTCGCGATAAAATGCGCCTTTTTTACGAGCGCCACGCATCGCCCTCGCTGCGCGAAAAAATACGCTTGATTAAAACGGAGTGCTTCGGTGCACTGTTCGGTTATCTTAAGGCACAGGTGATTTTGTCGTGCATTACCGCGGCGGAGCTGTTTCTGGGATTCATGCTTTTGGGCGTTCGCCATGCGTTTTTGATTGCGATTATCACCGCGTTTATTGATATGCTTCCCGTTTTCGGTACGGGCACGGTGCTCATTCCGTGGGCGGCCATTAATCTTTTGACCGGCGGCGGGTTGTTTTTCACAATCGGCATGCTTGTTCTTTATGTAATTTGCCTGTCGGTGCGCAACATTCTGCAACCGAAGGTTTTATCGCAAAACATAGGGCTAAATTCCATTGCAACGCTGATTACAATTTGGCTTGGCTATAAGCTGTACGGCTTTTTGGGCATGATTTTGGTGCCCGTCAGCGTGCTTTTGGTGTATAAGCTTTATCAAATCGGTATCTTCGATTGGTTTTTCGTAAATCGAAATAAAACGGAGAAGTAGGGAAAAGTGCCACTTTGCGGCAGATAACAGATATTTTGGCTGTGTGGCCGTAGTGGCGATTACTAAAAATGCCTTCATGAAAAATTTTGTGTGTAAAAGACTGCCGCAGTTTTGCGGAGTGCTTGTTACGCCGTAA
>CAZITC010000081.1:0-5394 GCA_964542085.1 uncultured Ruminococcus sp.
GCAATAACAAGAATAATGCCGGTTGCTTTGATTAAAACAACGATGGTAAGTGCCGTCATAAGCATTAAAAGCTTTTCAAGCAGACCGGTGCGAAGGCCGCGTACCGCGGCAAACTCCTGGTCAAACAAAAAGCTTTGCCAATCGCGGTAAAAAACGACGATTACAAAAAGCATGATAACGGCAAGTGGAAGTGCCATGAGAATATCAGACCTTGTCACGGATAAAATATTGCCGAAAAGGTAGGAATTAATATCCGGCGGATAACCGGGCATAAGGCCGATGAAGGCAATTCCCAGGGACATTCCGAAGGACCACAAAAGTGCAGTTGCCACGTCCGAGCCGGATTTTCCGCGTCGGGAAATGAAGCTTACCAAAAATGCGGCGGCAACGGCGAAGGCGGCGGCACCGATAATCGGCTCAAACCCCAAAAGATAGCCCAGCCCCACGCCGCCGTAGGCGGTGTGGGCAATTCCGCCGGAAAGCATTACGCTTCGCCGTTCAACGGAAATTACGCCGGCGATTGCGCACATAAGCGATGCGATTACACTGATAATCAGCGCGTTTTGCAAAAATTCATATTTTATTATTGCCTCAATCATGACTGTGACCTCCTAAAACGCGGTGACTGACCCCGTGGGCGATTAAATCAACCGGACAACCGTACATGGCGTGGCTTATTTCGTCCGTTATTTTCGGCGCACCGTGGTAAACCAGTGTGCGGTTTAAGCAAGCAATGGAGCCGACCGCACTGGATATTGCGAAAAGGTCATGCGTAACCATTAGAATGGTAAGCCCTTCCTTATTAAGCCGCTCAAGAAGCGTATAAACGGTTTCCCGGGTTTTGGGGTCTACGTTGGAAACAGGCTCGTCCAAAATCAGCATTTTCGGCTCTGCGGCCAGAGCGCGTGCAATCAGCAAACGCTGAAATTCGCCGCCGGAAAGCTCGGACACGTTGCGGTCACACAGTCGGTCAAGCTCCAGCATTTTAAGGTAGGAAAGTGATTTTTTTCTATCGGCTTCGGAAAACCTTTGAAAAGGATGCAAGCCCTTTTTCAAAAATGCGGTCATCACCGTTTCGGCAACCGTAATGGGAAAACCGCGTGATACATTTGAATTTTGCGGAACGTAGCCTAAAAGCGCGCGGTTTTTGCCATCCGGCTCACCGAAAATTTCAATTCGGCCGCTTTTTTTTGCGGTCGTGCCCAAAACCGATGAAATGAGCGTGGTTTTTCCACCGCCGTTTGGGCCGATAACGGCCAAATATTCACCCTCGTTTACGGTTAGGCTGACGTTTTTCAGAGCCTCCACATCGCCGTAGCTTACGGATAAATCGGTTATTTTTAATGCGCAATTCATTTAGCGGACTCCTTTATCTTTTCCGCTGTTAAGCGGTAGCTTTCAATATAGTTTTCGCTGAGGGGCGAAAGCATAATAGCCTTGCCTCCGACTTCGGAGGCGAAGGTCTCTGCCTGCTTTCCGCTGGACTCCTCCTGATAAAAAACGGTTGTAATGCCCTGCTCCTTTGCGTAGTCAATCAATGCGGCAAGCTCCTTGGGGGTAGCCTCCTTGCCCTCGTTTTCCAGGGCGTGCATTATAAGTGAGTGCTCGTCGGCATAGTAACCGAAAGCTGGGTGATAAACGATTATGTTGCGGTTGGTCAAATCGGAAAGAAGCTCATCGGCATAGGCTTTGACACCGTCAAGCTCGACAATGTAAGCCTCGGTATTGGAGCTGTAATATTCAGCGTTTTCGGGGTCGACCTCTGTAAGGGCAGAGCAAATGGCCCGTGCCATTATTTTCACTCGCTCGGCCGAAAGCCAAATGTGCGGGTCGCGCTCCGTACCGATGTAAAGGTCGGGGATTTCAGCGCTTACACTTTCTTCAAGCCGTATAACGGCAGTGCCTTCGTCAAGCATGGGAAAAATTGAATTTTCCTCCGACGGAACACCGATGGCAAAGTAAAGATCAGCATCGGAGAAGGCCTTAATGTCCGCAATGGTGGGGTCATAATTTTCCGGGTCGGCACCTGTCGGCACAATCACATTCACCAAGGCTTTGTCACCGGCTATGCGGCTTACAAATTCCTTTTCCGGCGCAATTGTAACGCTTATATTTATAAGCTCATTATCACCGACCGTTTGATTGGTGCATGAGGAAAATAACAGTATCAAAATTATGGAGAATGCTGAGAAAAATAATTTAGCTTTATTCATATTAACCTCCGAAAAACTGTATCAATAAATTATACCATTACTGAAGAAAAATGTCAATGCTGCAGCATAAAAAACAATTATATTGATACATAGAAATATATCTATATATTTAAAATGATGTCGCCAAGCTCTTTGGCCGATGAGGCAATGAAGGTAGGGTGCTCAGCTTCAAGCTCACCGGGAGCCGCGTAGCCGTAGGTTACGGCCACGGAGGCGATGCCAAGCTTCGATGCGGCAGATAGGTCAAACGAGCGGTCGCCGACCATTAACGCCTCCGCCTTCGGAGCGTTAAGCTTTGAGATGGCAATTTCGATAACCTCATCTTTGCTTACATGGGCGCCGGAAAGCTCACTTCCGGAAAGGACATCAAAAAATTCTGTAAGCTTGAATTTGTCCATTATTCTTTCGGCATAAATTAACGGCTTGCTTGTGGCAAGGGCCGTTTTTTTGCCGGAGGCCTTAACGGCCGAAAGCATTTCGTAAATTCCGGGATAAACGCTGTTTTCAAAAAGGCCGACCTCAGAAAAGCGCTCACGGTAGAAGGCCACCATTTTTTCGGCATCCGCTTCACTCAATGAAAACACGCTTTGCATCATATCCTTAAGCGGAGGGCCGACAAACGAGTTTAGTGTTGCCTCGTCCGGATAGGAAAGTTGCATTTTATCACACGCATATTTAATACAGTTTATTATACCGGGTGCGGAGTCGGTTAACGTTCCGTCCAGGTCGAACAATATATAATTGTACAAAAAAGTCACCTCATAGCAAATAATATCATAATATAACTATAACACAAAAGATGAAAAATTGGAATACTTAATTATTGACAATTATAACGAGGTTTGGTATTATATTTATGAACTAAAATGGCAAAGGATCGGTTTTATGGAAGGCTTTAACATATCCAGAATAGAAAAAATAACAGATTGCGCCTTACTATCCGCCAGCGGAATAAAGGGAACGGCCCAAACGGCTTACAGGCTTTTTTCGCTTTTCCGCAATAACGGGATTGAAATTGTTTTTGTACTTTTAAGCACAAATTTGGAAAATGAGGCATCTGACCTTGGCATTGTTATAAAGGCAAGGGATATTGAGAAGGCAAAGCTGTTGTCGGATGAAATTTTTTTTGACGGTCGAACGGTTGTTAAGGAGGATGTTTCCGTGCTTGCGGTAACCGGTGCCGGTCTTTATAACAACGGGGCTGTTACGGCAAAAATATTTGAGCTTTTTTATGAGCGGGGAATTGACATTCACTTAATATCCACCGGCGAAATTAAAATTTATGCCGCGGTCGATACGGAAAGAATTGACGAAGCCAAGGATGCACTGCTTCACGGGCTTGACGAAATATAAAAAAATAAAGCGTAGCTTGAAGGCTTTCAAGCTACGCTTATTTTTATGCCAAAACGGCCTTTATTTTTTCCATAATTCTCGGAATGGTTTCCGGCGCAACGGGGTAGTTATCCAAGGTAAGCTCATAGCCAAGCTCGGAATTTATAATGTCGAGCACGGCATCCTTGCCGATTTTCTCCTCAGCCAGGCGACACACAGCAATATCCTCAAGACCGTCCTTAAACACAACACCGCGAAGCGAGGGGACAGGGCCGTCCAGCTCCGGATAAACGCTGAAGGCATCGCCGGAGGGAAAATATTTGCCGGCCGAAGTTGTAACAAAGGGATTTACCTTGTACATGGAAAGGGCGCTGTAATAGAAGTTGAAGCCCCAGTGCAGGAAGCCCTTTATTCCGTATTTATACATTTGAAGTCCCAAAATTCTGGTACGTGCCGAGGGCATGGATATGTAACGGTTGGAGCGACCGGCCGCACCGCAGCAGTAGTAAACCCAGGGGTCCTTGATTTTACGTTCCAAGAAGGCATCCACCGAGTCCAGCCCGGGCACGGGGATATCCGTGAGTCCGCGGTCATAGTAGTCGACATGGGAAAGAGCGTCCATTATGCGGCACTCGGGAAGGATGGACTTGACAAGCTCCTTCGCGTAAAGATATGCCTCCATGTGGCTTTCGTTCGGCTCATCGGAAATGTGGAAATAAGAATTGTCATACATATTTTCACTTTTCAGGTAATCGCGAAGAGCGGGCAGGAATTGCTGTAAAAATTCCTTATAGGACGGGTCATTTGCGGGCACATCCCAGCCAAAAAGGTAACCGTCATTTACCCAAATGTTGGGGGAAATGCTTGCGCCCCACTGCGAGAATAAATGCGAAATTTCAAGGTAGGGGATGTTGTTTTTGCGGCAAAGTGCAATCCAACGGCCCAAAAGCGAAAAGTCAAAGGAATATTTTCCGTTTTCAAGGGTGATTTTGACAAGCTGGGTAAGAGGGCGGCGTGTGCCGGGTAAGGTGTCAAGCGGAGGGGTAATAACCGGTGTTAAAATCATGTTTATTCCCAAATAGCTTGCCATGGCCATGAACTTGTCGATAAGCTCCCAGTGCTTTTCGCTGTATACCGGAACATCGTAATAGCTAGCGATGCAGTCGGTGTGGAACCACTGCGTAAACTTAATGTCGGAATTGGGAAGGTCATAAGGTAAAACAGTAGCCGTAATTTCCGAATAAATCGGCTCCGACGGAGCGGAATGGCCGCCTATTCCCATGCCTTGAAGCTCAAGCTTAATGGGATAGGTGCCTGCGGCAAACCCCTTGGGAAGGTTGATATCAACCCAAAGTGCGGAGATTATGTCGTAATGCTGTAAAATTCCGTTTGAGTTTTCAATAGGCTCCAAAAGGTCGGGCATTAAGCCGGGGGTGCGGGCTAAAAACCTGTCAGTATCCTGGCTTCCGATGTAGCAAGGTCTGTCCATATTAACGTCCTTAACGGCATAAACTTTAATGTACTTTTCGAGCGGTGAAATAACTTTCACACTCAAAGCGTAGGGGTTGCCGATTACTGCGATTTGATAAGAAAAATGCTCACCGCCCAAAAGGGTAACTTTTTTGAGGGGCGAAGATAAATCCGAAGCAGAGCGGATTTTTTCGAGTGACGAAACCTCAGTCAGTGTTAAATTCATAAATATTTCCTCCAGTCTTATTGACTTTTTCTTACTAACAGTATAATATAAAAGATAGAAGTTTACAATAGACATTTCAATAAAAAAATGTAATTTTCGGTGAGGTGAGGTACATGGATATTAAAACGCAATATTACAGAAGCTTTGCCGGGG
>CAZITC010000082.1:0-1030 GCA_964542085.1 uncultured Ruminococcus sp.
ATCCTGGGCAACAAGAATAATTTCCTTAACCCCGCTGTTTGTAAGCCTTCTCGCTTCCTTCATAACGCTTGACATTCCGCGGCTTTTATATCTTCCCCTTATTTTAGGAATTGCGCAATAGCTACAAAAATTATCACACCCCTCAGCAATCTTTATGTAAGCGGTATAACCGGGAGTTGCAAGCATTCTCGGCATAGCTTTAAGCTCACCCTTACCGCCGAAAAGTCGTATCTTTTCACCATGCAAGGTTTTATCGACCATGCTAACAATTTTATTGAAATCGTTAATGCCGACAACACCGTCAAGCTCCGGAAGCTCGGCCATGATTTCGTCCTTATAGCGCTCCGCAAGACAACCGGCGCAGATAAGTGCCTTGCACTTTCCATCCTTCTTATAGCGCGCCGCATCTAAAATAGCATCAATGCTTTCTTGCTTGGCTGAGTCTATAAAAGCACAAGTGTTGACAATTATAGCATTTGCCTCCGCAATATTATCTGTTATTTTATAGCCCTTTCTTTCAAGTAGGCCAAGCATATTCTCGGAATCCACCAGGTTTTTGGAGCATCCCAAGGAAATTAATCCAATCTTCTTACGCATCCATACATCTCCTTACATCGTCAGCTTTAAATCCGCGCGATAAGAAAAATCTCATAACCTTCGCCTTATCGTCATCTTTGTCAAACCGCTTTTCAAATATATCACAAATCATTTCATATTCGTTTGCGCCATATTCCTCTACTGCCCTTTGAGCAACAACTTTATTAACGCCGCGACACAAAAGCTCGTTAATTATGCGACGTGCGCCGTGCTTTTTTATGCGATAGCTGTCACTCACAAAGGATTTTGCATATTCTTTTTCATCAATATAGCCGTTTTCCTCCATAGCATCAACCGCGGCACTTATTTCGTCGCTTCGGTAACCCTTTTTCATTAGCTTTCTTTTAAGCGTTAATTTTGTCTGCCCGGATAATGAGCAGGTTTTAACAGCATATTCCCGTGCGGACAGCCGTCTTTTCATTTAATTATCACC
>CAZITC010000082.1:1040-3312 GCA_964542085.1 uncultured Ruminococcus sp.
CAAATTCCATAAATGCAAGGTTAGCAAGGTCCTCGCCCCTCTTCGAAAGCTTAACGGTATTCCCGCTTCTTTCGATAAGTCCGCTTTTATGAAGTTTTTGTATTTTTTCTTCAAACATTCCTTTTGTATCAAACCCGTCCAACATTCTAAAGCCCAACATGAATTTTTCATTCAGTGCCTCATCTTCGGATATTTCTTCCTTATATGCCACCTTGCTGTCCGCCCTAATGTATTTTTCAACCTCGCGGATATTTTCGTATCTTGTATTATTATAAAAAGAATGTGCGCCGGCGCCGAAGCCGTAATACGGCACTCTTTTCCAATATTTCATATTATGACGGGCCTCAAATCCCGACATGGCATAGTTCGAAATTTCATAGTGCCTAAAGCCGCTTTCGGTTAAAATTTTTCTTGTCATAGCATACATCTCGCGCTCGGTTTCCTCATCCGGAAGCTGAGGCGTATTCTCATAAAACGGCGTACCTTCCTCAATTATAAGCGAATAAACACTTACATGCTTAACTCCGAGTGAAAGCGCCCTGTCAACCGAATACCGAAGACTTTCCAAGCTTTGATGAGGAATACCCTCCATTAAATCAATGCTGATATTGTCAATTCCACACTTCCTTGCCAAATACACCGCATTTTCGGCATCGGCCGGGGTGTGTATTCTTGAAAGCGCCGAAAGCTCATCTGCGTTAAAGGACTGCACCCCTATACTTAAGCGATTTACCCCGTAGGCTTTTAACAGGCCATATTTTTTCCTGTCCGCCGTAGCCGGATTTGTTTCAACAGTAAACTCCGTATTTTCCTTCAATAAAAAGCAATCATTGATCGAGGTTAAAAGTCTGTCCAGTTGTTTTTCCGAAAGTACGGTAGGCGTTCCGCCGCCTATATAAACACTGTCCGCCTCAATGTGGCCAAAGTTCTTCATTTCTGCAATCAAGGCATCAATGTATGGATCTGCCAGTTCCATTATGCCGGCCTTAGAGTTAAAATCACAATACGCACACTTGGAACGGCAAAAAGGAATATGAATGTATATGCCGTTATTCATCTAACTTCAAAACTGCCATGAAAGCTTCCTGGGGCACCTCAACACTGCCCACCTGCCTCATTCTCTTCTTTCCTTCCTTTTGCTTTTCCAAAAGCTTTTTCTTTCGTGTTATATCGCCGCCGTAACATTTTGCAAGCACATCCTTGCGCATTGCCTTAACGGTTTCTCTTGCAATTATTTTCGAACCGATTGCCGCCTGAATAGGAATTTCAAACAGCTGGCGCGGAATAACCTCCTTAAGCTTTTCGGCAATTCTTCTGCCACGTGCATAGGCCTTTTCCTCATGGACAATGAAGGAAAGCGCATCCACCAAATCGCCGTTCAAAAGAATATCCAGCTTAACAAGCTTGCTTTCCTCGTAGTCCGAAAGCTCATAGTCAAAGGAAGCGTAGCCCTTTGTACGCGATTTCAAAGCATCGAAAAAGTCGTAAATTATTTCGTTAAGCGGCAAATCGTAATGAATTTGAGTTCTTCCCTCGTCAATATAGGTCATGCCCTTATACACACCTCGGCGATCCTGGCAAAGCTCCATAATGGAGCCAACGTAATCCGTCGGAGTCATAATATCCGCCTTAACCATGGGCTCATACATACTTTCGATTTCAGAGGGCTTGGGAAGGTTTGCGGGATTATCGACCATAACCGTTTCCCCGTCGGTCTTTTTTATTTTGTACACAACACTCGGTGCAGTTGTAACAAGGTCTAAATTATACTCACGCTCCAAGCGCTCCTGTATAACCTCCATATGCAAAAGACCCAAGAATCCGCATCGAAAGCCAAAGCCCAAGGCCTGGGATGTTTCGGCCTCAAAGGTGAGTGATGCATCGTTTAGCTCCAGCTTTTCAAGAGCATCCCTCAAATCACCGTATTTTGAGCCGTCCGCCGGATAAATGCCGCAAAATACCATCGGATTGACCGCCTTATAGCCGGGAAGCGGCTCATCCGCCGGCGAATCGGCAATCGTTACTGTATCGCCTACGCGAACATCCTGAACACTTTTAATGCTTGCGGTTATATAGCCAACCTCGCCGGCCTTAAGCGACGCGGTCGATTTCATTTCATCCGGCTTTAAATAACCGGTTTCAACAACCTCAAACTCTTTACCGGTTGCCATAAAGCGAATTCTTTGCCCGGGCGCAACAGAGCCTTCACGAATTCTGCAATAAACAATAACGCCCTTATAGCTATCATAATACGAGTCAAATATCATTGCTT
>CAZITC010000082.1:3322-5351 GCA_964542085.1 uncultured Ruminococcus sp.
TGCCGAAATTTTAGGTGCATCCATTGCCGGAATGCCGATAACATCCTCAATTTCCTTAGCGATTTCCTCGGGACGGGCGCTGGGTAAATCCACCTTATTGATGACCGGCATAATTTCCAGGTCGGCATCCAGTGCCAAATAGGTATTAGCAAGAGTCTGAGCCTCAATACCCTGAGATGCATCCACAACAAGCACCGCGCCTTCGCAGGCAGCCAAGCTTCGCGAAACCTCATAATTAAAGTCAACATGTCCAGGAGTGTCAATCAGATTAAGCTCGTAATCCTCACCCTTATAGTTATAAAACAGCCTTACCGCACGAGCCTTAATCGTTATGCCGCGCTCACGCTCCAGCTCCATATCATCTAAAATCTGGTTATCCATATCACGCTTTTCAACAGTGCCGGTAAGCTCAATCAACCTGTCCGCAAGCGTGGATTTACCGTGGTCAATGTGCGCTATTATGGAAAAATTTCTAATGCGTTCCATTCTTGATTTTGTCATAAATTTTTTATCTTCTCTTTCTTAAAATCTGTCTATGTTGTCGCGCATATAATCGCGATAGTCCAAATCTCCGCGTGACAAGCTGTGTATCAGCGCCTCCGCGGTCGCAACATTTGTTGCCAGCGGAACGGTATGCATATCACAAAGCTTTAAAAGTGACTGCATATCCGGCTCATAGCTTTGAGCAAATGGGTCACGGAAGGAAAGTACCATGTCAATCTCGTTATAAGCAATGCGCGCCGCAATCTGTTCGGAGCCGCCCTCTCTTCCCGGCAGAAACTTTGTCACCTTAAGGCCGGTTGCTTCCTCAACAAGGCTTCCGGTTGTTCCCGTTGCAACAAGAGTGTGCTTTGCAAGCACGCTTTTGTAAGCCAGGCAAAACTCTGTCATAAGCCCTTTCTTTTTGTCATGCGCAATCAATGCAATATTCATATTCATCCTCCGCCTTTCTATCTGTATCTTTTCTTAAAAAGTCTTTTTTTGTCAAATTTTATAAGCTTTACATTTTTCCCTTCCAGCCTTAAAGCAATGTTTCGCATTGCCCTTCCGGCCGGGGATTTCCTATTATTAACGCAAAGCCTTGAATTATATGCATCAATCAGCACCGCCGGGTCCTCCGGAATAATGCCGATAAGCTTAACAGCAACGGTGAAAAGCGCTTCTGCAGAGCCGCCGACAAGTCCCTTGTCCGCCAGCTCCGGAATAAGCTTATTGATGCACAGGCTTATTTGCTTAATATTTTTATAATCATTTTCAATAATGCCGGCAACCTTATCTGCATCCCTTAAGGCCGCACTGTCCGGAATAGTTACAATAATAGCCTCATCTGCCGGGGCAAGCGCGCACTCAAACCCGTATTCAATGCCGGCCGGGCAGTCAATCAATATATAGTCAAACCTTTCGCGCAGACTAAAGCAAACCGCGGAAAACCCTTCCTTGGAAAGCTGTTCCTTCTTTTTTGTCTGCGAGGTCGGCAAAACATACAAATTGGGATAACGGGCAGACTGAAGCATTGCCTCATTGGCGGAACACACCTCGTCAGCAACATCTGTCACATCGTACAGCACTTCGTTTTCCAAGCCCATAAGAAGGTCAAGATTTCGAAGACCGGTATCCGTATCAATCATAAGTACTCTTTTTCCGGACATTGCAAGGGCTGTGCCGACATTCGCGGCAACCGTGGTTTTGCCCACTCCGCCCTTTCCGGAGGTTATAACTATAATCTTCCCCAATACCATTCTACCTTTCTTAATACAATTTGTCAATTCCAACCGTTAAATCCGGCGAATTTTCTGCGTTTAAATACGCGTCAATAATGGCTTTTGCAACCGGTCCGCAATAATAGCCGCCACCGCTTCGCTCAATTACCACCGCAACAGCTATTTCCGGATTTTCATACGGAGCGTAGGCAACAAAAATACCGTTATCGCTTCCGCCATAAACCTCCGCTGTTCCGGTTTTCGCCGCAACATTTATCGGGTAATCGGAAAAATAATCTGCGGCCGTTCCGTCCGATGCAACCATTCTC
>CAZITC010000083.1:0-5324 GCA_964542085.1 uncultured Ruminococcus sp.
GTGACCGCCCTTGCCCTCATACACCTCAAAATGGAGCTCCTCAAAATCAAAAAATCCGATTTGCGTAAGCGGCTCAGTTAGCTCCTTTGCATCGTCCCACATAACGTTTATCCTGTCCGGGGCTACCGGACGGTAAGACGTAAGTATTTTGCAAATATTAATATACGGCTTGTGCAACGCGTTTTTCTCACGGAAGCCGTCTCTTCCCTTTGCCTCGTTTTCAAGGCACTTCGCCGTCCTTCCGCAGGCAATAATTTCATCGAACATCGGCAAAAGACCGCAATGGTCAACGTCCGCATGGGTTACAACTATCCGCTTTTTTATGCTGTCGAAATTAGGAATTAGGCTTTTTAAAACGCTCTTAACCTCCTCTTCGTAGCATGCATAACCGCTGTCAATAAAAAGCAGTTTTTTGTTGCTTTCGATTATTATCATGTTACTTCCGCAGGGCGGCTCAATAAGCGTTATTTTTGTGTTTTCGCCAACAGTGTGCTCACTTATTCTCGGGGAATAATTTTCACCCCGCGAGGCAGAAAGCAGCTCCGCGAATTTGCTTATGCTGTCAAACGTTCGGTAGGGCGAAAGGCCTGTTGTATCCAGGGTTTGCATCGCAAGGTTTGTGTGCACCAAAAGCGCTTGCCGGTATTTTTCCGAAAGCCCCATCATTTGCGAAATACCGGTAACATACGCGTTATAAAAAATGCTGTTGTCAAAAACCTTCTCAGAACTGTTGTAATCAATAACGCGTACCCGACAAATTTTTTCGGCTTCCATCAAAAAATCAGATATTTTGTCCGGCTCGTCCACGTAAAGTCCCATCTTAAAAAGTTGATAATCCGTGCCGTCTTCCTGTGAACTTATGTAGGAAATGTTAAAATTAAACTCATTAATAAGCCTGAGCACGGCCGTTACACTGCCGGGCTCATCTTTAAGGCAAAACTCAATTAAAACAATACTTGATTTATCGGCACTGTTCTGCAAATATCCTATTTTTTCAAGCTCCGCATCCGCTTTTTTAAGCTGCTCCGCCGTGCCCTCTGCATCAATAAAAAGCGTGTGCGAATCGACGGCCTTATTATAGCTTACCCTTGTTATGTTTATTCCCAAATCGGCAAAGCAGGCGCTTGCCTTCAAAAATGCGCCGATGTGATTCGGCATGGATGTTACATATGTTTTTTTCATTTATGTCACCTCTTAAAAATCGCAATCAAAGCTAAAAAAGGCTTTTGACCTACCTGTGATATTACCACAAAAACGCAAAAAGGTCAATAATTCCGCACCAACTTCTGCTTCTTTTTCGCTGTTAAATTAAGGGACAACGGAAATCACCTTCCGTTGCCCCTTAATTTCAAGACCTGTTTTCACGGGCTTAATAAAGCAGTGCCGATACCGAAGCCTCACCGCCGTTTAAGAAAATCTCAACCGCTTTTTTATCAAAAAGAATTTCAACATCGTGTATTTCTTCCACACCCGCCTTAAGAACGTCATATTCGCTTGTGCCGTTTCCTTCGATGAAGATTGTGATTTTTGTTTTATCCACGGCAACGCAAGCGTGCTCTTTTTGCAAAAATGCCCGTGCCTCTTTAACCGGATAATTTATAATTCTGCCGTTTTTAACGTGAAGCTCACGCGGAACGGCAAGGGCGCCCGCCGTTGTTGCCCCCTCCAGGGCCTTTCTGCCCCACGAATAAAACCATGCGTGCATAATGCGGCGGCCTTGGTTATCCAAAAAGGTTTGCGGTGCATAAAAATCCTTACCGATTTCGCTGTAGCAAACATTTTCCGCTTTAAAATTTTCGCCGTCAAATTCACCTATCACAAAAACCGTTGAAGCAACGGTCGGCTTAACGGCAGAGAACATCAAAACCCATTTACCGTCCAGCTCAAAAAGGTCGGGGCATTCCAAAACGCCGCCAAATTCCGCTGTTTCGTATATAATATTCACAAAGTCCCACCCAAACAAATCGTCCGAAACGAAAAGCAGAATACGGCCTTTTCTGTCCAGCTCTGCTCCTACCACCATATAATAGCGGTTGTTAAAAGCAAAAACCTTGGGGTCACGAAAGTTTCCGTTATCCAATTCGCCGTTGTGCAATATTATGGGATTTTTTTTGTATTTTTCAAAATGCAATCCGTCATAGCTGAAGGCAACGGATTGAGTTTGTCCCAATTCTTCGGATACCGATGTGTAAAAAAGATACAAGACATCATCCTTTTCTATTGCGGAGCCGGAGTAGCATCCGCCCTTGTTTTCGTAAAACATATCCGGATTGAGCGCGTTTGCAAGCTGATTCCAGTGAATAAGGTCCTTCGACACAGCGTGTCCCCAATACATTTTGTCCCACTTTGTGCTAAATGGATTGTGCTGAAAAAAAACGTGATAATTTCCTTTATATTGGCAAACCCCGTTAGGGTCGTTAATCCAACCGTGGTTTGGCTCAAAATGATAATCAAATCTGTTGTTCATTTTAACTTCCCTCTCTGTAATCTATTAACATTATAGCCAATATTATCAAAAAGTCAATAAAAACTAAAAAGCAATCTTAAATCAAAGCTTTTTATCCTTTATTCATCAAGCTTCTACGTTATGCTTTTCATAAACTCGGAATATGCCATAAAATCAGCCCTTAAAAATTGTGTTCGGATTATTCACTTTCGGTTAGGCGAAAAAATTCCCATTAATTTCTTTACATAAAAATTTCCACAGCGCAAACAATATGATTATAAATTTATGCGAAAGGTGATTTTTATATATGAAAGCAACAGGAATTGTCAGAAGAATCGACGACCTCGGCAGAGTAGTTATTCCCAAGGAAATCCGCCGCACGTTAAAAATCCGCGAGGGTGACCCGTTAGAAATTTACACAAATTCGTCCGGTGAGGTGATTTTTAAAAAATATTCGCCTATCGGTGAGCTGGGCGACTTTGCCGCCGGCTATGCCGAGGCACTATCCAAAACCTCCGGGCGACCGGTTTGCATTACCGACAAGGACAATGTAATTGCCGTTTTCGGCGTTCCCAAAAGGGAGCTTAATGACAAAAAGGTCAGTCGTGAGCTTGAGCAAATTATATTGGACAAAACGTGCTTTGTCACCCGGCCGGACGAAGGCGCCGCTCCCGAAATCGTGGAAGGTCTAAACAAATACAAGGCCGGTGTTGTAATGCCCATAATTGCCGAGGGCGACTCAATCGGCTCGGTTGTGCTTTTGGATAACGGCGAAAAAAGAGTATGCGAAATTGACGAAAAGCTTGCCGATGCGGCCGCAGGTTTTTTGGGCAAGCAAATGGAGCTTTAGATTGGCTTCACTTAACTCAAACTTGCTTATTTAAAAAAGCATATGGCGCTCTGCCGCCTTATGCCTACATATTTACCACCCTTTTCAAAGTATAGCCCGTTTTTTAAGTGCCATAATAACTATGCTCAAAAAACACATGAGCAAAAGGGACGGTGCTTAAAAACGAATTACTATTCATTACTGAACACTCCCGTAATCGAATACCGCTCCGGAAGTAAAATAGGCTCTGTTGATGATATTTATTTGAAAGAAAATTCCGCCGAAATAATCGGCATTTCAGCAAAAAAAGGCAGTCTTTTTTACCGCAACAGGCTATTTACCAGAGAGCACATTCTGTTCACCGGGATAAACGAAGTATTGGTTAAAGGCTTTGGCACGGGCTTTTTCTTACGCCCGAAAATTCCCAGGGCTGTAAGCTTCAAGCATCTTATAGGTTTAAAAGCCGAGTCGGATGATAATAATCTATTTATAGGCACCGTGAAGGACGGCTACTTTGATATGGAGGCCGGTCGCTTTTCCGCGCTTTTAATCGGCCGCGGAATAGCCGACGACCTTTTAACCGGCCGTAAAATTTTAACGGCGGAGGCCTTCAAAACCGAAAACGGTGTCCTAAAGGTTAAAAACCCGTCCTTAATATCCAAAAGGCGCGGAGCTTATTTTCCGAAATAGGCCCCATGTAACTTTAATTTAAGAGGTGCATTATGTCAAAAGCTATTAATTTCACGGCCGGAATGGCGGCCGGTGCGGTTATCGGAATGGCTGTCGGAGCACTGCTTGACCCGATAAACGACAAGCAAAAAAAACTGATTGAAAAAAAGAGCAGTCATTTATTTAAGGCACTTGGCACCACCATTGATAATTTGGTGGATATACTTTGACGCCTAAAACGGTGTGCCTGAGGCACACTACATAAAGGGGAAGCCATGAAGAAAAACGCATTTTTTATTTTTTCGGCACTTACAGCTTTAATAATTTTTTTATTTTTGCGCTTCGGCAACCTGCTTTCGCCGATTTTTTCAGCCTTGCTTTTAACCTATATCGCCGCGCCCTTTGTTAAGACGCTTTCCAAAAGACTGCCTTCATGTGTTGCGGCCGTGCTTTTTTATTTGATTTTGCTTGCACTTTTAGGCGTTTTAACCGCCTTTATTCTCCCCGCAGTGGCAGACGGTCTTTTAGGCCTTTCGGACTTTATTGCCGCCAGTGCCGATAATCTTAATTTTATTTCCAAGGAGGACATTATCGCCTATCTATACGAACAGTCGGACAGCATACGCCTGTTTTTATCCTCCGTGGCCGCGCACATATCCAAGCTTACCGTCGGGGTTATTTTATCCTGCTTTTTTCTTTCGGATATTGATGCATTAAAGCGCAGTGCCCTATCACTTATCCCTTCCTCTGCCGTTCCCACTCTTTTGCCGCCTCTTCGTGAAATTGACCGAACATTTAAAAGTTTTTTCCGTGGCCAGCTTTTAGATTCGGCAATTCTTACACTCATAACATACTTAACGCTTCTTATTTTGAAAATCGACTATGCGGCCGTGCTTTCGCTTTTATACGGAATTTTTTGTCTTGTCCCAACCGTCGGCCCCTTCATCGGCGCAATTCCCGTGGCCGCCGTTTCATACCTTGAATCACCCTCGGCCACGCTTTTTTCCGTTGCTGCAATTGTGCTTACACAGGTTATCGACAATTTTTTACTGTCGCCGAAAATAAAGGCCGACAGCGTGGAAATTTCCCCCGCCGCGGCCTTTATTGCACTTTACTTGGGTGCCGGGCTTTTGGGCTTTCCCGGCATTATTTTAGGCGTTCCGCTATATGCCTCGATCAAAATTATTTTGCGCCGTCTTCTTTCAGCAATCGTTTGAGCATAACATTTTTGGCCGCTTCGGCATAGCCTTCTTCTATGGGCGAAAGTTCTGCTTTTCCGTACCTTCTTTCAAGCGCTCTTTTAATCAGATCGTCGCATATTGCCGGATTTTTGGATAAAAAAGGCCCGTGCATATAAGTGCAAACGGTGTTTTTATACAC
>CAZITC010000084.1:0-5312 GCA_964542085.1 uncultured Ruminococcus sp.
CCCTTCTTTATAGCGATTGCCGCACCTACAATGTAAGCCCAGCAAGCGTTCTCAAAGCAGATAGGCTGGATACCCTTAACGATAGCGGCAACATCAATGCCCTTTTCGTCGCAGATAGCCTTTGCTTCTTCGATTGAAGCTATAGAATACTTATTCAAAGCTTCGTTAATCTGATTTATTCTTCTTTCGTAACTTTCAAATAAAGCCATTTTAAGTATCCTCCTTTATTATTCTTCTCTGGGGTCTATTACCTTGGCCGCATCATCAAAACGGCCGTACTGACCTGATGCCTTAGCCAAAGCTTCGTCCGCGCTCATACCCTTTTTAATCATGTCCATCATCTTGCCGAGGTGAACAAACTTATAGCCGATTACGCAGTCATCAGCGTCAAGAGCAATCTTTGTGATATATCCTTCAGCAAGCTCTAAGTATCTAACGCCCTTTGCCTTTGTACTGAAGATTGTACCAACCTGGCTACGAAGTCCCTTACCGAGGTCCTCAAGGCCTGCACCGATGGGAAGGCCGCCCTCAGAGAAAGCAGTCTGTGTTCTTCCGTAAACAATCTGGAGGAAAAGCTCTCTCATAGCTGTGTTAATTGCATCACAGACAAGGTCAGAGTTAAGAGCCTCCAAAATCGTCTTTCCGGGGAGGATTTCACCTGCCATAGCGGCAGAGTGTGTCATACCGGAGCAACCGCAGGTTTCAACCAAGGCTTCCTCAATAACGCCCTCTTTAACATTAAGAGTAAGCTTGCACATACCCTGCTGAGGAGCACACCAGCCGATACCGTGAGTAAGACCGTTAATGTCCTTAATTTCCTTTGCCTTTGTCCACTGCCCTTCCTGAGGAATAGGAGCGGGCTTGTGACATGCATCCTTTTTTACGATGCACATGTTTTCAACTTCATGTGAATAGTTCATCTTTTAAATCTCCTTTCAAAAAAATCCTATTATATTGTACCACTAAAGCTTCATCTTTTCAAGTATTTTTTATAATTTTGTCGGATTTTAAGAAGATTTTATATAACCTTTGTTATTCCGTTGTAAACAATGCCCCTGTAACCGTCCACTGTTGCAATTGTTCCGGACTTCAAAATATGTGTTGCGTTTTTAACGCCGGTTACCACCGGAATATCCAACGTCATGCCCACAATTGCCGCGTGCGAAGCGCTTCCGTCCACCTCGGTTATAATACCCTTGCACTTTTTAAGCAGCTCCATCATATCGTTAGTAGTTTCGTTTACCACCAAAATATCACCCTCCTTAAAAATTGCCCTTGCCTCCTCCGGGTTATCGGCAACGCAAAGAGTTCCGCTTGCCGCGCTGTGGTTTACGCCGTTGCCCTGACAAAGCACGTGTCCCACTATTTCCACCTTAACAATATTGGTTGTACCGCTTATACCGAGAGGCATACCGCCGGTAATTATAACAACATCACCGTTTGAAACAATGCCCGTATCACGCGCAAGCTCAAGCGCATGGTCAAAAAGCTCATCGCTTGTTTCCTTGCTTTCCGCCATAACCGGAATAACGCCCCAGCTCATGGAAAGCTGGCGAGCAATACGCTCATCCGTTGCGGCCGCAATAATCGGGCAGGATGGACGGTATTTTGAAATCATTCTTGCGGTAAATCCACTTTTCGTTACCGTTACAATTGCGCCGGCTTGCATATCCTCGGCCATGGTGCAAGCCGCATGGCTTACCGCTCCTGTTACGCTTCGTGATGTGTCCGCATCCTTTAATATTTTGCCGTAATCAATTGCACTTTCGGTTTTAATTGCAATTCGCGCCATTGCACGCACTGCCTCCACCGGATAGGCACCGACCGCGCTTTCCGCGCTCAGCATGGTTGCGCTTGTACCGTCATAAACGGCGTTGGCAACGTCGGAAATTTCCGCTCTCGTCGGGCGGGGCTTTTCTACCATAGACTCCAGCATCTGCGTTGCTGTTATTGCAATTTTGCCCATTAGGAAGCACTTTCTTATTAATGTCTTCTGAATACTCGGAAGCTCCTCCATGGGAATTTCCACACCCATATCACCGCGAGCCACCATAATGCCGTCGGCCGCCTTTAAAATATCGTCCATATTTCTAACGCCGTCACGGTTTTCAATTTTTGCAATGATTTTAATTTGCTTACCGCCGTTATCTTCAAGAATTTTTCTAATCTCAAAAACATCATACGCACTTCTTACAAAGGAAGCGGCAATAAAATCCACACCCTCCTTAATGCCGAAAAGAAGGTCATTTCTGTCCTTCTCGCTGACATAGGGCATATTAATCGTTGCATCGGGAAGGTTAACGCCCTTTAGGTTTCCTACCTCGGCATCGTTATCGGCAATGCATATTATTTTATTTTCCCTAACATCAACAACCTCAAGCTTTAAAAGGCCGTCATCAATTAATATTTCGTTGCCCTTTTTAATTTCATTGGGCAAATTTTTATAGCTTACGGAAACAACGGTATCGTCACCCTCCACCTCGTCCGTAGTGAGAGTAAACCTTTGGCCTGCCTTAATTTTAACACGACCGTTTTTGAATTTCCCTATACGGATTTCCGGGCCCTTTGTATCCAGCATAATCGGAATAAAGCGGTTAAGTTTTTTCCTTACAGCCTTAACCTCATCCATACGCATTTTGTGGTCCTCATATGTGCCGTGGGAAAAATTAAGGCGTGCAACGTCCATTCCGCTTTTAATCATTTCCTCCAAAATTTCCGGATTATCCGTTGCCGGCCCGATTGTGCAAATTATTTTGGTTTTTCTTATGCTCATAATATTACCTTCTTATCTTAAAGATTGTTAAAAATTAAACGGTAAAACGCAAAGCACGTTTTACCGTTTTCATTAATATCCGCTTCCAATGATAACCTTATGTGCCTCATCCTTCTCAGTCTGAGGTATCAGGATTTCAAAAGCATTGGCCTCCCCCTCGGCGGCCTTTGTAACCGGCCTTATTTTAACCAGTATACCCGCCTCCTCCAGGAGCTTTCTTAAGTTATCGGCCGCCTCACGGCTCTGTGCCATATATATTACAGTCCACATGGCCTTTCCCTCCGACTCAATGATTTAACGCAACAAAACTATTGCAATTATACATTATACTATAGGTTGTCAAAAATGTCAAATATTTTCGCATATTTTAGCGCCAAAGGACTCAATTTCCAGCTTAAAGCTGTTTGATGCTCTTACATAATACACCGTTTCCCATGTTCGCTCGCCGCTTTTTATAACAAGATGGCTGTCACCCGGGTGCGCCTTAATAACCGGGTTTATACTATCCAGTATGCTCAAATCCGAAACATTTAAAACAACGCTTCTTCCGTCATCCGGCGTCAGAGGCGAAATTTTTTCTGCCATAAGCTCGGCTGTTCCGTCGTCCTTATAATTAACCCTTCCGGAAACGGCGATAACGCTGTCCTCCTCGGTCAAATTGCGGTTTTCCGCCAGCACCTTGGGAAAGACAATAAGCCTTATTGTACCCGACATATCCTCCAGACTTAAAAACGCCATCATCTGCCCGGTCTTTGTCATTTTTTCCTTTTTTTCCGTTACAATGCCGCAAATTAAAACATTTTCACCGTCCGCAATTTGAATACCGCCATATTCGCCGTTTGCAAAATTTCTTGCGCACTCCAAAATAACGCCGTTGCTTACAGCATCCATTCTTCCGATTTTGCTCATGTATTCGGACAACGGGTGGCCGGTTAGGTAAATTCCCGCCGACTCCTTTTCCATGGCAAGCCTTACCTTAATCGGACAGTCCGGAATATCCGGGAAGCTGTCATCATTTCCGCCGTCCTCGCTTTCCGAGAAAAAGTCCAGCTGACCGTCCAGATTTTTCTTGGCGTCCAGCGATGCGCCGGATAACGCCGCCTCATAAACCGCAAGAAGCTGCATTCTGTTTGCTCCCAAAAAGTCAAACGCGCCGCATTTTATGAAACCCTCCACAGTTCGCTTGTTTAAATCAAAGCATCTCATCCTTGTGCAAAAATCGTTAAGCGATGTAAATTCTCCGTTTTTTTCACGCTCGGCAACAACGCTTTTAACAATTCCGCGGCCGACGTTTTTAACCGCAGAAAGTGAAAACCTTATTCCGCCGTTCTCAACGCCGAAAACATCCGTGCTTTTATTAATATCCGGCGGCAAAAGCTTTATTCCCATCTGCTCCAGATAGCTGATGTAAAGGCTTACCTTTTCGTTGTTTCCCTGCTCACTTGTAAGCATTGCGGCCATAAACTCAACCGGGTAAAAGCGCTTAAGATATGCCGTTTGATAAGCGACAAGCGCATAAACCGTTGCATGCGACTTATTGAACGCATACTTTGCGAAGTCAATCATCTCATCAAAAACCTCGCCCGCGGTTTTTTCGTCCACTCCGCGGCTTAGAGCACCGGGAACATTTTCGTCCGGCGCGCCATAAATAAAGTTTTTGCGCTCCTTCTCCATAACATCCATTTTCTTTTTGCTCATGGCACGCCTTACAAGGTCAGCTCTGCCCAAGCTGTAGCCGCCCAAAGAACGCACAATCTGCATAACCTGCTCCTGATAAACAATGCATCCGTATGTCATGGATAATATAGGCTCCAAAAGAGGTGTTTTATACTTTATATTGCCTGAATTTTTTTTGTTTTTAATATAGCGCGGTATAAAGTCCATAGGGCCGGGACGGTAAAGTGCAATTCCGGCAATAATATCCTCCATGCACTCCGGAGCAAGCTCTTTCATGAACGATGTCATGCCCCGGCTTTCAAGCTGGAACACGCCAACTGTATCACCGTCGGCAATCATTTTATATACCTCGGGAACGGAATAATCAATATTGTCAATATCAATCTTTTTGCCGTGATTTTTATAAATATTTTCCAAGGCATCCCTTATAACGGTCAGCGTTCTTAAGCCGAGGAAGTCCATCTTCAAAACACCCAGCTTTTCTAAGTTACCCATGGCATACTGGGTTGTAATAACATCATCGTTAAGCTGAAGGGGTACCCTTTCATAAACCGGCTCGTCCGTTATAACTACGCCTGCCGCGTGGGTGGAGGTGTGCCTCGGCGTACCCTCCAGCGCCATTGCCGTATCCAAAAGCTTTTTCACCCGTTCGTCGGATTTGTAGGCCTCTGCCAGGCGATTGCTTCCGCCGGCCTCCTCCAAAGCCTTCTTTATGGTCATTTTAAGCTCCATTGGTATCATCTTGGCAACATTGTCACATTCGGAATATTCAATTCCCAGCGCGCGACCCACATCGCGCACGGCACCGCGTGCCGCCATTGTACCGAAGGCAATAATCTGGCACACATGGTCGGAGCCGTAT
>CAZITC010000085.1:0-5300 GCA_964542085.1 uncultured Ruminococcus sp.
GGCATATCCTGTGGTGAGGCCGCACTTGCGGCACTTATATCCAATACGGACTTTGAAACAGTGGCAATTGTCGGCTGTAAAAACATAGCACAGCTTACCGAAAGCCTTAGGGCGGCAGAGGTAAACATTTCACAAGCGGAAATTGATTATATTGTTAAAGGCTAATTTGGTGCGGCCTTTGCCGCACCTCAAAAACAAAACAATCAGCGTTGATGCCGGCATTAAACCGGCGTTTTGGCCGGTTGTTTTGTTTGCTTTTATTAAATAAACGGTGGTGGAAAAATGAAAACAACAGTATTGCGTTATATAAAGTCGTTTATTAAGTGGTTTTTGCTGGCAATTATAACAGGTCTTGCTTCCGGTGCGGTGGGCGCGGTGTTTCATCGGCTAATTGAGCTTGTAACAAAAATGAGGGAGGCTCATGACTTGCTTATTTGGTTTTTGCCATTTGCCGGCGTTTTGATTGCGGCTGTTTATGCGTTTTTAAAAAAGCCGCTTTCGACAAATTCCGTTATATCGGGGATAAGGGAGCACAAGGCGGTTTCGCCGCTTATTGTGCCGGTTATTTTCATTGGCACAGTGCTTACACATTTGTTCGGCGGCTCAGCCGGAAGGGAAGGAGCGGCTCTGCAAATCGGCGGCGGCCTTGGCTCCGGAATAGGAAAGTTATTTAGAACGGACGAAGAAACCGCGGGAATATTAACCGTTGTGGGAATGGCCGGAGCTTTTTCGGCAATTTTCACCACACCGGTAACGGCGGCAATATTTGCAATGGAGGTTGTGGCTGTAGGGCATATGCGGTATTTTCAGCTTATGCCGTGCATGGTATCGTCAGTTACGGCGTTTTTTGTCACCAAGTTTTTCGGAAATGAAGTGCTTTCGTTTAATAATGTAATGATGCCGGAAATGACGGCAGGCTCTCTTTTGAAAATCGCCGTAATTGCAGTAATCACGGCACTGGTGAGCATTGCCTTTTGCGTTATACTGCACAAAACGGAAAAGATTATGACGGAAAAAATAAAAAATGCTTACCTTCGTGCGTTTGTTGGAGGCGCGGTTGTTTTGGGCTTAACCCTTGCTTTGGGTACACGAATATATAACGGCGCCGGAATGAACACCGTGGCATTTATGCTGTCCGGCGAAAAGGAAAAAATAACGGCGGCAATGACGGGAATAACGGCATTTGCTTTTTTGATTAAAACGGTTATGACGGCATTATCAATCGGTGCAGGCTTTAAAGGCGGCGAAATTGTCCCGGCGTTTTTTACCGGTGCAACTCTTGGCGCGGTTTTGGGAATTTTACTGGGAGTTGAACCATCATTTGCGGCGGCAATAGGAATGGTGGGCATGTTTTCCGGCATTACAAATTGCCCCATTGCATCCATAATTTTAAGTTGTGAGCTTTTCGGCGCAGAAGGAATTGTGTATTTTGCCTTGGCGGTCGGCGTGGCCTTCATACTTTCGGGACGGTTTAGCCTTTATAACAGTCAGCGCATTGTATATGAAAAATACGGGGTAGAAAAAATAAAATGAAAAGACTTAAAAATTATTTACTCTATATTGTAATTGCACTGGCGGTTGTGGCATATACGCTGTTTTATTATATTCCTCGGCACAAAATTCATGTTCCGGAAATCGGTGAGGCAGTTATGTATTCCATTGATGTTGGACAGGGCGACTCCACACTTTTTGTTATGCCGGACGGAAGAACTGTGCTGATCGATGCCGGCAACGCGGTCGATTACAGCAAAATAACGGCGATCATGGATAAGGTGCACGTGAGCAAAATTGACTTTTTGATTTTATCGCATCCTCATTCTGACCATATGGGCTCCATGGCCAGTATAATTGAAAGCTATGAAATCGGCAAGCTTTATATGCCGGATGCCGCATCGGATACGGCGGAGTTTTACGAGCTTATTGAGGCGGCGGAAAACAAAGGCATTTCGCCGGAGATTATTTCGTATCCCTACACCTTGTGCAACGGTAATTACAATATAAGCGTGCTTTCGCCCAGGGACAATGATTATGCTAATGAAAATCTTTTCAGCATTGTTGTTCGTGTGGAGTACGGTGACACCGCCTTTATGGTTATGGGCGATGCCGAGGCAGAAAATGAGGCCGATATGCTTGCGGACACAGCGGTGGAGCTTTTTGCCGATGTAATAAGAATTGGGCATCACGGAGGCGAAGGCTCAACCACAAAGGAGTTTATTGATGCGGTTTCACCGAAATACGCCGTTATATCAGTGGGTAAGGATAATTCCTACGGTCACCCGGCAAGCGCGGTAACCGCAATACTGGCGGAAGCGGGAGCGGAAATTTTAAGAACTGATGTTAACGGTACGGTTTGCTTTTCTTCGGACGGTGAAAAAATTAAGGTGTTCTGCGAAAAATAATCGATAAACAGTTGACAAAATGCCGGTAATGTGATAACATAGTATTAAATACTATGTTATCTTTTCTTGGAGGTGGCTTTATGGGTTTCGTAAAAAGCTTTAACGGGCAGTCGCTTGGGGAGGAAATTGCAAACGGCGTTTCACACTGTGTCGGCGCAATGCTTGCCATTGCCGGCACGGCTGTGCTTATTGTTCGTGCCGCGCTGTACAGTACGCCGATTGGTGTGGTAAGTGCCGCGTTGTACGGGGCAAGTTTGATTTTGCTTTACTGCTTTTCAACACTATACCATTCAATAACAAATACCCGGGCTAAAAGGGTTATGCAAGTTTTTGACCATTGCTCGATTTATCTTTTAATTGTCGGAAGCTACATTCCTATAAGCCTTGTTATGATTGCGTCCATGTGCGGTATTCCGGCACTGGGGTGGACAATATTCGGCATTAACAGCCTGTGCATGGTTATCGGGATTGTGTTAAATTCAATAAACCTTAATAAGTTTAAGCGGTTGGCACTTTTTCTGGATGTTGTAATGGGCTGGCTTATCATTTTCAGTATTCGCTATGTTTATGCCGCATCCGGAATAAACGGCATTATCTTTCTTGTGCTCGGCGGTGTTGCCTATACTCTGGGAATTATTTTCTACAAGGCAAAAAGCATTAAGTACATGCATTTTATATGGCATTTGTTCGTGCTTGCAGGAAGCGTTTTACACTATTTCTTCATCCTGTTTTACTGCTATCCGGTAAAATAACATTCTCCGCCCGGAACGCTCTGATTTTTGTTAATTGATTGACAAGTTGCAAAATTATATGTATACTATATAAAAGACGAAAATATATTATATAACTGTAAGGAGAAGGTTTTATGAATATATGTGTTTACGGTGCGGCATCCGACAAAATAGAACGTTCATATTTTGAAGCGGTAGAGGCGCTCGGCCTTGAAATGGCGAAGCGTGGGCATAATTTGGTGTTCGGCGCAGGTGACACTGGCTTAATGGGCGCAGTTGCGCGCGGCGTTGAAAGCGGCGGCGGAAAAATTTACGGTGTAATTCCTAACTTTTTTAAGGAAGCGGATATTGAAATAATTTATAAGCAGTGCACCGAAATTGATTATACCGAAACCATGCGGGAGCGAAAGGCGAAAATGGAGGATAGGGCCGAGGGATTTATCGTTGTTCCCGGCGGAATAGGTACGTTTGAGGAGTTTTTTGAAATACTGACGTTGAAACAGCTCGGTCGCCACACAAAGCCCATTGCCGTGTACAACATAAACGGCTATTATGACTCTCTGGAGGACATGATGGGTGCGGCGGTTATTAAGGACTTTGTGCCTGAAAAAACAAGGGAGCTTTACCGAGTTTTCGATAAGCTGGAGGATATTTTGGATTACATTGAAAATGATACCGGCGAGGAAATAAACGTTAAGCTTCTTAAAAATTAAAAAAAGACACTGTAGCATGCTTTTGCTACAGTGTCTTTTTGTTTTACCTAAAGTTTATATTGCCGTTTGAAATTTCATCAATAATCGCAAGAGACTCTAAGTGAATACCCATGTCGCGAATCATTTTTCCGCCCTCCTGAAAGCCCTTTTCAATTACAACGCCGATACCTTCCAAAGCGGCACCGCTTTGAGAAACAATGGACAAAAGACCTTTAAGTGCCTGGCCGTTAGCTAAAAAGTCATCCAAAATAAGAATGTGGTCGTCGGGAGAAATGTATTCCTTGGAAACGCGTATTTGGGTTGTAACTGCCTTGGTGTAGGAATAAACCTCCGCAGTATATGTATCCTTGAAAATGTTTTTCGGATTGCCCTTTTTTGCATAAACAACGGGCACGTTGAAATGGAGCCCGGCAATTGCCGCAATGGCGATGCCCGAAGCCTCCGCCGTGAGAATTTTCGTTATTTTATCGGAAGGGAAAAGACGCCTGAACTCCGCCCCAATTTCGTACAAAAGCTTGGTATCTATCTGGTGGTTTAAGAACATATCCACCTTCACAATTCCGCCGTCAAGCAAAAGCGCGGATTCTCTGATTTTTTGTTTAAGTAATTCCATGTGTAAGCCTCCGAAAAGTAGTGTTTTATTAATTATAGCAAAAAACGGAACATTTTACAAGAGAAAAATCGTTTTTTGTCAAAAAATATAGTCGCCGGGCTTTTTGCCTGTAACCTTGGAAAATGCCTTGTAAAAATTGGCGGAGCTGTTAAAGCCGCAAAGGGATGCAATTTCCAGCTTGGAAAGGTTGGTGGTTTTTAAATATTCAATCGCTTTTTCCACCCGCTTTATCGTAATGTATTCAAAGGGTGTTATGCCGTTGTATTTTTTGAAAAGCGTGGAAAAATAGGCGCGGCTTAAATGTGCCTCGGCGGCAATTTTGTCAAGAGTCAGGTCGTCGGCCAGGTGTGTGTTTATGTAGCTTACCGCGGAGGATAAAAGTGTTAAAAGCTCTGCCGAATGTGGAGTTTCGCCTGTTGAATGATTAACAAGGCCGCAGCTGCGGTAAAGGGTTAAAAGGCACGAATAAAGAAGAAGGCGCACCTTCATGTCATAGCCGGGCTTTTTTTGGTTAAGCTCAGCTTCGGTTTCGTTAAAAAATGCGCGGACAGATGCTTTGTTTACGTCGGATAGCGGCACCTTGTTGGAAAAAGCGATGCTTCTGTCGTTAAAAAGCCTCAAAAGCTGAAGGTAGGCCGTATCTCCACCGCCCCATAAAAGCCGCGGGTCAAATTGAACATTTATAAGCTCAAACCTTTCGTTTGGCAAAACATTGGTGATGCAATGAATTTCATCCGGCCCAAACAAAAACAAATCACCGGACGAAAATGAAAATTCCCTGTTCAATACCGAGTAAACACCGCCGCCGATGAGAACATAGGAAAGCTCGCAATCGGTGTGGTGG
>CAZITC010000086.1:0-5263 GCA_964542085.1 uncultured Ruminococcus sp.
ATGTAGGCTCATGCTCCGAAACAAATTCGCCGTAGCAATTATCCACAAAGCAAATTGTTTCCGGGCTTACGCTTTTAACAGCCTTGATTATTTTTTCAATCTCCGAAAGCGTTATATCATGATCCCATTCATAACCTCTTGAGCGCTGAATGTGCACCATTTTAACCTTTTCCTTGGAAAGATATTCCTTTATTTTTTCAATTTCTGCCCGGGAGTTTACAAGCGGAATTTCATCGTACTTAACGCCGAAATCCATAAGGTTGCCGTTATGCGTACCGTCCAGCCCGATTACTCCGTCAAAAGTATCGTAAGGCTTTCCGGTAACCGCCAAAAGCTTATCCCCCGGCCGAAGCACGGCAAAAAGCGCCGTTGCAATGGATTGTGTGCCGGAGGTCAAGGTCATTCTCACAATCGCATCCTCCGCCTCAAAAGCATCTGCATAAACCTTATCCAAGGCGTCACGCCCCATATCGTCATAGCCGTAGCCGGTGGTGCCAAGCAGATGTGCCGCGCTGATTTTATTGTTTTCAAAGGCCTTTAGTACCTTTGCCTGACATGCCAAAGCTGTTTTTTCAATTTCCTCAAGCTCAGGCTTTGCCGCTTCCTCCGCCATTGAAATAATTTCACTTGCTTTTTCACTGAAATTCAAGATTTTCATTTTATGCTGTACCCCAATTTAAATGCTTTAAGATTAATATCCAAAAATTTTTCCGGCACGGTTTCCTTTATTACCTCCACCCACACATCCTCCGGAATATCCGTATTCTGTGCAAGCATGCCGATTAACACGACATTCACCGCCTTGGCACTGCCTGCTTCTTCCGCCAACGAAAGGGCATCCACCGCGGTCATGCTTACGCCGAGCTTTTCAATTTTGTTTAATATGTCCGACGGATATTCGGCCGCGCCCATGATTACAGGCATCGGGTCGATACACTGCGAATTAACGAGAAGTCTTCCGCCCTTTTTCAGGAAGGCAAGGCTTCGGTAAGCCTCCAGCTCCTCAAAGGCCATTATAATATCCGCTCCCCCCTCGCTAATTACAGGTGAGGAAACAGGCTCTTCCCCGTAGCGAACATAAGTAACAACCGAGCCGCCTCTCTGGCTCATTCCGTGAACCTCGCTAACCTTCACATCATAGCCAAGCTTTATTGCAACGTTTCCTAAAATCCGGCTGGCCAAAAGCGTTCCCTGTCCGCCGACGCCGACAATCATTATAGAAGTATTCATTATGCTTCCTCCTTTTTAAGAGCGTGCTTTTTGCAAAGTTGTTCACAGTATCCGCAGCCGTTGCACTGTGTACGGTCAATACTTATACCGGTGCCGTTAAAGCTTATTGCCGGACATCCTATTTTAAGGCACATTTTGCAATTTACGCAGTCATCAGTCACGGTCATTTTTCCGGTATAGTGCACACTTTTAAGCAAGGCACAGGGGCGCTGAGCAATGATTACAGAGGGAGCCTCTCTCTCCACCTCTTCCTTGACAACGTGCTTGAACTCTTCCAAATCAAAAGGGTCGGAAACACGCACGTGCTCCACACCGACGGCACGGCAAAGTGCAACAAGGTCAACCTGCTTTGTTGCCTCACCCCTTATGGTTTTGCCTGTAAGCGGATTATCCTGATGCCCCGTCATACCGGTGATGGAATTATCCAATATAATTACGGTTGAATTTCCGCCATTGTAAACAACATTTATAAGGCCGGTTATTCCGCTGTGGATAAATGTGGAATCGCCTAAAACTGCAACCGTTTTTTTATGGCTTCCTGCCTCTGCCTTATCCATTCCGTGAGCAAGGCCGATTGATGCACCCATACACACGCTGACATCCACCGACGAAAGCGGCTCCAGCGCGCCCAGCGTATAACAGCCGATATCGCCGCAAACCCTAAGGCCGAGCGATTTTAATGCAAAAAACGTTCCGCGGTGGGGACATCCGGCACAAAGTACGGGAGGACGCGCCGGAACAGGCTCCTCTGCCGCAACCTTTTCTGCTCCGGGCTCACCTGTAACCGCCTTCTTAATCATATCGGCGCTGTATTCACCGACCATGCTGAACGCTTCCTTACCGATTACATTTATGCCCAAAGACTTTATGTGCTCCTCAAAGAATGGGTCAAGCTCCTCCACTACGTAGCAGAGCTCAACATTTTTTGCAAATTCCTTTATAAGCTCATCCGCAAGCGGATAAACCATGCCCAGCTTCAGGTAGGAAACGCTGTCACCCAAAGCCTCTTTCGCGTACTGATAAGAAATTCCGCTTGTGATAATACCGATTTTTTTATCGTTGTATTCAACCTTGTTAAAATCACTTTCAGCAGAATATTTTGCGGCATCCTCCAAAGTTTTTTCAAGCACGGGATGCCTTTTTTTAGCCATTGCCGGCATCATCACATTCTTTACGGGATTTTTCACGTAAGGCTTTGACACCTCAACCCGCTCCCCGGTTTCAACAAGGCTTTGAGAATGTGAAACCCTTGTTGAAAGCCTTAATATAACCGGAAGATCAAAACTTTCACTTAATTCAAAGGCCTTCTTTGTAAACTCATAACATTCCTCAGAATTTGAAGCTCTAACATAATTGCCTTTGCCGCTCTTGCGTAATTCCTTGAATCCTGCTCATTTTGAGAGCTGTGCATGCCCGGGTCATCCGCAACGCAGATAACCAGCCCGGCGTTGACCCCTGTATAGGTTGCGGTAAAAAGCGGATCTGCCGCCACGTTCAATCCAACATGTTTCATTGCGCATATTGCCCTTCCGCCGCCGATTGAAGCACCGATTGCCGTTTCCAAGGCAACCTTTTCATTCGGTGCCCATTCAACGTGAGGGCACGCGGTTTTTGCCATACATTCCATTATTTCGGTGCTGGGCGTACCGGGGTACGCGCTTGCCACCTTCACGCCGGCTTCATATGCACCCTGTGCAACCGCGGCGTTTCCGAGCATTAATTTTTTCATGCGACATTTCTCCTTTGCCGATTAATTCATTCTTTATATTATACCAAAAAGAAGTCTTCTTGTAAAGCATTTAATGACAATAATTCGAGCGTATTTTTCATAAAAACCGAAAAAACTCCGCTGAAATAACCCTTTGAGCTTTTATCAATTTCGCCCTCATAATAATAATCGTAATAAAGCGAGGCCGTTTTGACAGCGCGCCTTACGAGGACGTTTTCATCGTTCCTTTTTTTAGCACGAAGTATATCTGCCTCCAAAAATGCGGCCGAAAGGAGCATTTTTTTCACGTTCTCATTTACCGAATATCCGCTTCCCTTAGCCATAGAAGAAAATTTATATGCGCAAAAAAGCGGAAAAAGCTTTTCCTTTTCGGTGTCAAACAACATTTTCTGCTCCGTCGGTGCCGAAATCAGCTCTGCCTCGTTTTTATACCAGCCTTCCTCTGGATAAAAATTAAAAAACACGCCGTCGGACTTCTTTTTCAATAAATCCGACCCGTATAAGGGCACGTCATGCCCAGCCGTATAAAAGCCTAACCCATCCTTGCTTTCCCTGAAAATTAGCGGCGTTTCACCGACTCTTTGAGCAATACTTAAAAGTGTTCCGCTCATGCTTCGCGAACATTAAAGTAAAGCGCATTTTCCGACTGGGGAACATTGTCAATATCTATAAGATAGCCGATTGCAATCTCCCCTTCGGTTTCGCCGAAGTTTACGGAAAGCCTATCCGTTGTTGTGCTTACCGTAAAGCTTCCGTACGGGGTTTCATAGTGTCCCAAATGCTTTTTACCGTTTTCAAAAACCATGTGTGTACCGCGCACGCCGTTGCGCGACATTGTAACCGTATCATTATCAATTTTAAGCATGGTTTTTGTGCCCGAAGGAAAGCCGCTTACCTCGCTTTCCTCATAAACAATATACCTTTTCCCGTTTTTTTCGTAATAGTTTCCCACGGTTATAAGCTCGGTTGCCTCGTTGTCCTCGCACTCCTCGTTAAAGCCCTTAACCGTTATAATAATATCCTTTTTCATCACTGCACTCCGTTTTTATTCAATGTAATATATTTTGGCAGACCGTTTTTATATTCCGGATAGCTTTCGCCGGCAATAAGCGGCTTGGCATAATTTAAAAACTCCTCTGTAACGTCATTTCCTTTTTCGTTAATCCACTCTGCCGGCACCTTTTTTTCAAGGTTTGCAACGCCGGCAATATCTGTAGGCTCCGAGGTTACGTAATATTTTCCGTTCTCATACCCTCTTTTATAGCCCAGCATTTTTCCGGTTATACCGCTTTGAGCCGCACAGAATGCCGCCTTACCGTTTTCGAAGGCCTCATCCGCATCGGCCGCGCTTTGAATATGAGCGGCACAGCGCTGAAGAACATTAAGCTCCACCGCCCGCGCCTTATAACCAAGACGTGACCTTACCTCATTTTCAAGCACCTTGCCGGCTCCGCTCAAATACTTGTGCCCGAAATTATCCACAGCTCCGGAGGCTGTGCTTTCACAAATATATGTACCGTTTTCATCCCGTATTCCTTCGGAAACGGCAACAATTGCAACCTTTTTACGTTTAACTACCTCATCCACATCCTTTAAAAAGGCCTGCATATCAAACTTCGACTCCGGAAGATAAATAAGGTCCGGCGACGAACAGCCCTCACCCCTTGCAAGCGCCGCCGATGCTGTAAGCCATCCGGCATTGCGCCCCATAATTTCCACAATCAACACACTTTCCAAGTCGTAGGAGGTTGTATCCAAGTGCATCTCGCGGATAGATGTTGCAATGAATTTTGCCGCACTTCCGAAGCCGGGGCAATGGTCTGTTCCGCTCAAATCGTTATCAATGCTTTTCGGCAGTCCGATAATATAAATTTCATAATCCGAATTTTTTGCATATTCGCTCAGCCTATAAACAGTATCCATTGAATCGTTTCCGCCGATATAAAAGAAATACCTTATATTATATTTTTTCAAAATTTCAAAAGTCTTTTTATAAACACTGTCGTCCGCCTCCGGTGACGGCATTTTATATCTGCACGAGCCAAGGTAGGCCGACGGCGTTCTTTTTAAGGCATTTAGACTTTCCGTGTCTGAAAACGTTATTCTAAGGTCGGTTATGTTCTCCTTAAGCAGACCTTCAATGCCGTTTACCATTCCGTAAATTTCACCCTTAAAGCCTATTTCCGTTGCCTTGGCAATAATGCCGGCAAGCGAGGCATTTATTACAGCCGTCGGGCCGCCAGACTGGCCGATGATTAAATTTCCGTTCATCATTTTTTTCACCCTTTCAATACACTTAATAAC
>CAZITC010000087.1:0-5256 GCA_964542085.1 uncultured Ruminococcus sp.
CAATATTATTGATGAGCTCTTCGTGGACGACACGGTGGATCTTTTGGAGGAAATGCCGGCAAACGCGGTTAACAGAATTTTAAGGCATACGGATGCAAAGACCAGACAGGCGATAAACAGGCTTTTAAAGTATCCGGAGGACTCGGCCGGAAGCCTGATGAATACCGAGTTTTTGGATTTGAAAAAGGAAATGACCGCGCGGGAAGCCATTGCCCGCATAAGGGCTATCGGTGACGAGCTGGAGGACTTTTCAATTTTTTACGTTACCGACAGGAACAGGATTTTGGAAGGAACGCTTACCATTCGTGATATGATTATGGCCGGTGACGAGGTGTTAATCGGCGATATTATGGACGAGAAGGTAATTTATGCAACCACTCTGGAGGATAAGGAGGCGGTTGCCTCCATGTTCTCCAAATACGGACTTCACGCAATGCCGGTGGTTGACAACGAAAAAAGGCTTGTGGGTATTATTTCGGTTGACGATGCCGTGGAGGTTATTGAGGAAGAAACCACGGAGGACTTCGAGATTATGGCGGCTGTTACGCCTTCGGAGGATTCCTACGTTAAAACAGGCGTTATAAGGCAGTTTTTAAACCGCATACCCTGGCTTTTGATATTAATGCTTTCGGCCACCTTTACCGGGGCGATAATCGACTCGTTTGAAACAAGGCTTTCGGGAATATCATTCCTTATTGCATTCATTCCCATGCTTATGGATACGGGCGGAAATTCCGGCTCTCAAGCTTCGATACTTGTTATTCGAAGCCTTGCTCTGGGCGATATTAAAGGGTCGGAGGTTATAAAGGTATGGTGGAAGGAGGTAAGGGTTGCCTTGCTTTGCGGCATAACCCTTGCCGTGGTAAATTTTTTGCGCATTGTTGTAACGAAATATTTCTTTGCCGGTGGCGAATACACAATTAATATGGCGGTAAGCATTGCCTTTGCGGTAAGCATTGCGCTTTTCATTACGGTAATTGTAGCAAAGTCAATAGGGTGCCTGTTTCCCATTGCGGCAAAGAAAATCGGCTTTGATCCGGCGATTATGGCTTCGCCGTTAATTACTACCGTGGTGGACTGTATTTCCTTAATAGTTTACTTTAACGTTGCAAAAATAATTTTTAATGTATAACTTTTGCCTTGCCCGGGCACAATCACTTTTGTAAGGAGTGATTGAAAATGCTTATAGCAGATACCGTGGCGCTGGTGCTTGTAATAATCGGCGCAATAAACTGGGGCTCTATCGGTCTTTTTGGGTTTGACATCGTGGCATCTGTGTTCGGAGGGCAGACGGCGTTGATGAGCAGAATTATTTATTCCCTGGTAGGGCTTTCCGGGATTTGGTCAATAACCCTTCTTTTTAACAGGAAAGAAAACAAAACAGAGGCTTAGTGCCTCTGTTTTGTTTTTAAATTATGCATTTTATTGACTTTTTTCGGTGAATATGATAAAATATGTGCATATTTTACGAATAAAAGGAGGGGGCTTTATGCTGTGCGGAAATTTCACGGGTGAGCGTGCACTGTTCGGCCTGGAAAATGAGCATATTATAAATTCTGTGTTTTATGACGGAGAGTCGCCGCTTAAGGAAAGCCGCGGCATTACCCTTGAAAATTGCATTTTTAAGTGGAAGTATCCGCTGTGGTATGCAAAAAATATATCCGTTACCGGCGGCGCTTTGGAGGCGGACGCTCGTGCCGGGATATGGTATACGGACAATATAAGGGTGTGCGGTACGGTTATCGGGGCACCGAAAACCTTCAGGCGCAGCAGTAACATTACCCTTTTCGACACGGCAATGACCAACGCTGCGGAAACGCTTTGGGAATGTGAGCACGTTTCTGCCGAAAGGGTGACCGCTAAGGGTGACTATTTCGGAATGGGGTTGAAAAACGCGACCTTTTCCGAGCTTTCCTTAACCGGTAACTATCCCTTTGACGGGGCAAAAAACATAACGGTAAAAAATTCGCGGCTTCTTTCAAAGGATGCATTTTGGAACGCGGAAAACGTGACTGTGGAAAACAGCTTCGTTTCCGGTGAATATCTTGCCTGGAACAGCAAAAATCTCACATTTATAAATTGCGTGCTTGAAAGCCATCAGGGGCTTTGCTATGCCGAAAATTTAAAGCTTTGTGACTGCACGGTGATTAACACGGACCTGGCGTTTGAGTATTCATCCGTTACAGCCACGCTTAAGGGAAGGCTTGAAAGCGTTAAAAATCCTAAAAGCGGCATTATTGAGGCGGAGGAAATCGGCGAAATAATTTTGGACAAAAATGTGATTGATCCGTCAAAAACCGTAATAAGGACGGTGGAACCGTGAACTTTGATTTTGATACAGTAAACGAAAGAAGAGGTACAGGCTCGCTTAAATGGAGCGTAGGATCGGATGAGCTTCCTATGTGGGTGGCGGACATGGATTTTAAAACCGCTCCGGAGATTACAAGGGAAATTAGGAAAATTGCCGAGCGCGGAATTTACGGATACACCGTGATTGAGGACGGCTGGTACAATTCCTATATTTCGTGGTGGCAAAAACGCCACGGCCTTTGCATGAAAAGGAAGGGCTTGGCCTTTGCAACCGGCGTTGTGCCGATAATTTCAAGTGCCGTGAGAAGGCTTTCGGCCACCGGCGACAATGTGATAATACAAACCCCGGCGTATAACATTTTTTTCAATTCGTGCTTCAACAATCAAAGAAATGTGCTTGAAAATCCGCTGATATACGGGGACGACGGCTACAAAATGGATTTTTCTGACCTTGAAAAAAAGCTTTCCTTAAAGGAAACAAGCCTTATGATACTGTGCAATCCGCAAAATCCGACGGGCAACATTTGGAGCAGGGAGGAGCTTTCGGAGGTGGGAGAGCTTTGCAAAAAGCATGGCGTAACGGTAATTTCCGATGAAATTCACTGTGACATCACGGCTCCGGGCTTTGACTACACGCCCTTTGCGGCGGCGTCTGAGACTTGCCGTGACATATCGGTTACCTGCATTGCTCCCACAAAGGCCTTTAACATAGCCGGAATACAAACAGCCGCATTTTATGCGGAAAATGAGGAGCTTTTTTCTAAAGTGAACAGAGGTATAAATACCGATGAGGTGGCAGAGCCCAATGTTTTTGCCGCCGCGGCGGCAGAGGCGGCCTTCACAAAGGGTGAGGCGTGGCTGGAGGCGGCAAGGGAATATATAAATGAGAATAAAAGCCTTGCCGAGGCATATATTAAAGAGAATGTTCCGGGAATAACGGTTTGCCGCTCTAAGGCGACCTATCTTCTGTGGCTGGATATCGGGGAAATATCCGACAGTGCGGATGAGCTTTCAGGCCTTATAAGGAAAAAAACGGGGCTTTATTTATCCTCCGGTGCGGCATACCGCGGAAACGGCGAGCATTTTTTGCGCATGAATATTGCCTGCCCAAAAAAAACGCTTGCTGACGGGCTTTCAAGGCTCGTTAAGGGTATAATAAAATAAAAGGAGAGAAATGTGTATGGAAAATTTTTTAAAGTACGTAACAGACATTAACTCGGCGCTTAATTCGTTTGCTTGGGGGCCTGTTATGCTGTTGCTTTTGGTCGGCACGGGTATATATTTAAGCATCAGAACAGGCTTTGTTCAGGTTAAGCACTTCGGCTTTATGATGAAAAACACCGTTGGCTCGCTTTTCAAAAAGGGCGCAAAAAAGGATCACGGCAAAAACCTGTCGCCATTTCAGGCGGTTACCACGGCTTTGGCCGGCACCGTCGGCACCGGTAATATTGCCGGCGTAACGGGCGCAATTTTTGCCGGCGGCCCCGGCGCGGTTTTCTGGATGTGGGTTTCCGCATTTTTCGGAATGTGCACAAAGTATGCCGAAATTATTTTGGCTGTTCGTTATCGTGGAACGGACGGAACAGGCAGGCACTTCGGCGGCCCTATGTACTACATAGAAAACGGCCTTGGTAAAAGGTTTAAGTTTTTGGCTGTGATTTTTGCATTGCTTGGCGGTCTTGCCAGCTTCGGTATAGGAAACATTGCCCAGTCGTCGGAAATTGCGGGAGCGGTTGAAAGTCTTTTTGGCCTTGACCCATTGGTAACGGGTATTATTCTTGCTATACTTGTTGCAATTGTAACAATCGGCGGCGTTCAAAGAATCGGCCAGGTTACAAGTTACATGGTGCCCTTCATGGCAATATTTTATGTTTTGGCCGGCATTGCAGTTATCGTGCTTCGCATAACGGATGTTCCGGCGGTTTTGGCATCAATTTTCAAGGGAGCATTTTCCCTTCGCTCAATCGGCGGCGGCGTATTCGGCTATGTGATTGCCGAGGCAATTCGTCAGGGCTTTGCACGCGGCGTTTTTTCGAACGAGGCCGGCTTGGGCTCCGCTCCCATGGCGCACGCGGCATCCTCAACGGAGGAGCCTACAGAACAGGCACTTTGGGGTATTTTTGAGGTTTTTGCAGATACAATTGTGATATGCACATTTACGGCAATGGCAGTGCTTTTGTCCGGAATAAATAACACCGCCGGAGGACTGGATGGCTTTGCCTCCAAGGGTGCAGCGGCGGCCGCGGCCTTTAATGCAATTCTGCCAGGCTCACTCGGTGGCATTGTTATTGAAATAAGCATTCTTTTCTTTGCGCTTTCCACAATTCTCGGATGGAGCTATTACGGTCAGTCCTGCTGGGAGTACATAAGCCACGGAAACAAGGCGGTTATTTTCGTTTACAAAATTGTGTTCATTGCATTTTGTATTATCGGCTCAATCGGAAGCGGTGCACTTATGTGGGATATTTCCGATACCTTAAACGGTCTTATGGCAATTCCCAACCTTATTGCACTTTTGCTGCTTTCGGGCGTTGTAGCATCGGAAAGTAAAAAGTATTTTTCCAAAAAATCGTTGAAGTAATGTATTAGGCGGCGTGAAAAGCGCCGCCTAATTTTGTTCATTTTTTGTTCAAATATTCCTATTGAAATTTAAACGAAAAAGTGGTATTATGAAGGATAATGAAAAAATGAAAGGATTTTTTTCTTATGAAGATAGGTATACCTAAGGCATTACTTTATTATTATTACTATCCTTTTTGGCGCACGCTTTTTACCGAGCTTGGCTATGAAACGGTTGTTTCGGACGATACAAACGGCAAAATAATTTCCGAGGGCTCCAAGGTAACCGTATCCGAATTTTGTGTGCCCATTAAAATATTTAACGGCCATGTACTTCTTGAGACAATGCAGACGACGGAATTTATCTATGGAAAAGTGGAACTGTTA
>CAZITC010000088.1:0-5255 GCA_964542085.1 uncultured Ruminococcus sp.
TCCTTGGTAAGGATGAGGTCACCGGTTCAATTCCGGTTAATAGCTCCAAAAAAAGCACTTCTTCGGAAGTGCTTTTTTTAATGCCTTGCCATGCCTTGCTCGATATTACACTTGTCCCCGTTTTGGCCGGATATTTCGGCGTTGCGACGGACGAATTGTTTGAATTTAATATAAAAGAGCAAGCACTTGCCATTGACTCCGTTTGGAGGGAGAGGCTAAGCGTGAAGCCGCCGAGGAGCGCAAAAAAGCACTGAAATTTATCGCCCCGGCCGAAAACAGCGCATTCGACAGCTATGTGGAATTTTTCAACAAAAGGCTTATTGAATAAAAAATGCTGTCAATTGTTAAAATGAGGTAACAAATTCAACTTTTTTGCTTTTTTCTCTTGACAAAATGATGTAAAAAGATATATAATGAAGCATGATAGGTGGGTTATAATTTTAAACACATTTAGAATTTAAGGAGTGAACTGAAATGAAAAAAATTATTTCACTGTTGCTTGCTGTAATGATGGTTGCATCATGCGCATGCCTTGCAAGCGCAGAAGGCCCTGCATCAAGCTATCAGGTTAAAACAACGACACAGGTTTCCGTTGCGGATTTGAATGAGTATTCAAGCTCTATCAGCACTTTTAATGACGTTAAAAATTTCGATTTTAAGGCAACGGTTGATATGACTAACGTTAAGAACGGCGTTTCTCTTGCTAAGCTTGAAGTTGAAAAGAATTATACAGACGTTACATTTGCAGACCTTGATGTAGCAAGCAGCTTTAAGGTTGAGGTTACATATGATGCAACAAACATCACAGCACCTGACTTTACAAAAACACCGATCGTGCTTGAAAATGCGGAAATGTTTGACGTTGCTGCTCCCACTGTAAGCGGCGGCAAAATCACTGTAAACGCAACTCTTAAAGCAGGCACAAAGGCAGATGCGCTTTTGTCACTTCCGAACAGTATCGCAATTATTGCGAAGGGTTTTACTGTTAACACGGAAGGTAAGTACACACTTACCGGTACAATGAGCGGCTCTGCGTCAATTGCAAACGAAGGCAAGACTGTTCAAACTCTTTCCTTTGAGGCAGTTAATGCAAACGACGAAAAAGCTCCCATCGCTGTAACCGTTGAAAGCGCAGGAGATGTGCCGGAAACAAGCGGCTCTTCTTCCAGACCTTCAACATCCAAGCCTGCAACCACACCTTCCGCCGGTGCGGAGATTAAGGGCGATGGCGAAAGCGTTAAGATTGACACAAGCGTAAATGGAACAACCGCTTCCGTTAAGGATATCACATCTTCCGATATCGAAAAGGCAGCAGGTGAGGATTCTAACCTTTCCATTGACGTTTCCAACACTAAGAAGAATGTTGACACTATTAAGCTTACCAAGAAAACAGTCGGCACAATTTCCGAGTCTGACGTAGAAAACATTGAGATTAACCTTAGCAACGCAACCGTTGGGGTTTCTTCTGAGTCTGTAAGTGCAATCGCAGAGGAAGCTGCCGGTGATGTTTCCATCAGCGTTAAGGACGGCGAGCTTAACGATAAGCAGAAGGAAGCCGTTAAGGACCTTGACGATGTTAAGACTGTTGAAGCTACCGTTGTTTCCGGCGGCAAGACAATTAACGCAAAGCTTACAGTAACCGTTGATTATGAAGCAAAGGAAGAAGGCTTCACGCTTGCGGCAACTGTTTCTAAGGACGGAACATTGAACGAAACCTCCGTAACCGTTGAGGGTGGTAAGGCAAAGGTTGAAACCAACGGTGAGCCCGTTGTTATCTGGACAGTTCCGACAAAGGAGGCTCTTGTTCTTACAATTGATAAGAAGGATGCAAGCGCATTCGGCGAAAAGACCGAGAACGACGTTGCTCCCAAGATTGTAAACAACAGAACAATGCTTCCCGCAAGATTTGTTTCCGAACAGCTCGGTGCAAAGGTTGAGTGGGACGAGGAAGCTCGCACCGTTACAATTACCAAGGATGAAATAACAATTGTTCTTACAATTGACTCTAAGAAGGCAACTGTAAACGGTGAAGAGGTTGAGTTGGATTCCGAAGCATTCATCGAGAATGACAGAACTTATACTCCCATCAGATTTATTTCTGAAAACCTTGGCGCAAAGGTTAACTGGAACGGCGCTTACAACCAGGTTGTTATCACAAAATAATTAACCGTATTATAGAAAGAGCTGTGGCTTTAGCCACGGCTCTTTTTTTGCGTGCAAAAAATGAAACCGGGCGGATAATATCCGCCCGATTGCCCCGAATATCTATTCGCTATTATACCCCGCCCCCGGTGTAAAAAAAACAAAAGCCCTTTAAAATAACACTTGACAAATTCATACAGGGGGGGGGTATAATAAGAATGAAAAATTGTATGCGAGTCCGCAAAACGGAAAATGCATTAAAACGCTGTTGTGCCGGCTTATACCACCTATCATATAGGCCGCGTTGCAACCGTTTGGGTGCATTGATTTCGGCGAAAAGCAACGGCGAAAACCGCATAGCTTCAATAACTGTATGAGGGCAGATTAAGGGCGAACAATCCTTACTGTGCCGAAAAAGGCTTGACGTTAAGCCGCTTTGGCCGACAGTTCCCGAAAGGAAAGCGCCTACCCCCCCTCTTAAATTACGCTTTGGAGCAGGGCTTAGTTTTCCGCGTGTTTTTGGAAAAGGCTTTTAAACCGCGCAAGGGCATTGGTGAAAAAAGTACAGTTTGCCTGGCGCCCGATATTGCCGTATCCTAAACAGCGCTTTAAAAAGGTTGCGGCCGCATATTGAAAGGAAGGATAACGAATGAGTAAAAACTTCAAAAAATTGCTTTTTCTTACGGTTGCGACCGTGCTTTTGTGCGTGAGCATGTGCATTTTAGCATCGGCCGAGGGGGCGGTTGCGCGCGTTGAAAGTACCGGCAATACCTATACCGATTTCATGCAGGCCATTCGTTCGGCCGCTGAAAATGACACCGTAACCCTACTTCAGGATTTCACAATTCCGGAGCATACGGGAATTGTTTATTTGGATGCCGGCGGCACCAAAAAGTACACCGTTGTTGGCGCAACCCCGGAAACAAAGCTTATTTTCGGCAGCTACGGCGATTACTGGGGTAAAACCGATGTAACTTATAAAAACATGACAATTAGCTTTGACAGAACAAGTATGGTTAAAATCGGTGACACTATGAAGGTTACCTTTGGTGACGGCTGTACCATTACCTCCGGCTTAACCGATACGATTAATACTGTGATACAACCGCAAGGCTCCGCAATTGTTACATTCGAAACGGGAAGCGCCGTTAAGAACATAAGCTTTAACACCTTTGCAAGTGTTTGCGATTCCAGCACATTTGATGTTAAGGGCGTAACCTTTGATAATGTGAAGATTTCAGGCTCTTTTGCGGCTGGCTGGCAAACCAGTACCGTTAAGGTTGCAACGCTTGATGCAAGCGGTGTTCTTCCGCAAAGCGGATTCACTGCCCTGTTTATCGGAGGAGACACAACAAATATTACCTTAACCGGAAAAATTAAAACCTCGGCAACACCGTTTGCCGTTTTGAGTGCAGCGGAGGATTTATTTACCGGTAAGGATGTTGCGGAAATCGGTGTAACAACGGCGAATGCAACACTCTGGTACAACAAGGCAGCGCTGGTTGATGTTGAGCTTCGTGGTATAAAAAGCACCTATGTTGGCATTTACAACGCCATGGCTAACCTGTCCACAAAGGAAAGCGGTTACGTTGTTACGCTTAACGGCGACCAGACGATAACCGGCACGATTAACAAGCAAAACCCCATTGCGGAAAGAAACTTCACCTTGGACGGAAATGGCCACAAGCTTACCATTGCGGGGGACAGCGGAACGGTTTGGGGCAACGGCATTTGCGAATTTAAAAATGTTACCCTTGCGGTGAAAAACCAGAACTTCGGCAACGGCTCCCAGGTCACGCTGGGAGAAAACTGTGTACTCACGGCGATTGACTCTGCGGCAAATTACGGAATACGCGTGAGTAACACGGCGAAGCTTACCGTTAAGACAGGAAGCTCATTTAAAAACGCAACCTTTGCGGAGTACATAATCGGTGCAGGGGGAAATGACTCAACAATTACCGTTGAAGAGGAGGTTACCACCGATAACGTGACCGTAACAAGCGGCGTTACCATTTCAGGAAATTCGAATAACAGTGTGGCAAGCACATTTGGCGCAAAGGCAAAATCCGGAAATAAGTATTGCTTAAACTTCCTTGCAGCTGTGACCGCGGCATCGGACGGAGCGGATGACGGAAGCTTTACCGGCACCACGATTGAGCTTTTGGATGACATTGAATTTAACGGAACAGTTCCCGGAGCCAAGGATTACACTGTTGTGGGCAACAATAAAAAGCTTAAAATAAATTCCGGCTTTGCTTACGGCGGCAGTGCGGTTGAAAATGTGCACTCCACGGTTAAAATGAAAAACATGGATATTGTGTTCAACGTTTCCGGCGGCGTGCCTATGTTGTCTTATTCTTCTTACCTTACCTTTGAAAACGTAAACTTTACATCGTTGCAGGATATAGAAGCGGCATTCTATATCAATGACGGCTCAACGGTAACGGCAACAAACTGCACTTTCAAAAACATGAATTTAGTGGGCAAAAGTGATGACGGTCTGCAAACGGCCGTAATCAAGGTGGTTAACGGTGAGCTGACCTTAAACAACACGGAAATTTCCGGCAATACCGGTCAGAGCGGCGGCGCGGTCGGCGTTTACGGAACATCTAAATTTACAATGAACGGCGGCGAAATTAAGGATAATGCGGCGTGGTCCGGTGCCGGTGTTAAGGTGTGGAGCGCAAATGCAAGTGTTAGCATTTCCGGTGATGCGGTTATTTACGGCAACAAGCTTAGAAATGCCGGCAACCCGGCAAGTAATATTGAGCTTAACAACTTCCGAGGTCTGGACGTTACCGGCTTAACCGCCGGCGCAAAAATCGGTGTTCACAATAACACAGACGGTAGTCTCGGTCAGGTCAACGCTCTTGCGGAGGGCACAGTAATCGGCGAAGGCGTAAGCCTTGCCTCCACTCAGTCTGTAATATCGGACGGGGCGGACGGAGCTATTGCCTATGTAACAAGTGACGGTAAGCTTACCATGGTTAAAAAGCCCGCGCTGGCCGTTACCTACGACAGCGGCGTGTATACTAAGGACAGCACAACCTACGGCGTTGTTCGCGCGCTGAGCGAATTTTCAAACGTAACGACCGGCACCGCAATTGAAAGCT
>CAZITC010000089.1:0-5250 GCA_964542085.1 uncultured Ruminococcus sp.
CGATGATGACGACGATTCACTGTCAACATTAACGCTTTCCACCTCTAAAAATGATGAGGTTTCTATTAGCGCAACAAGCATTTCCTCGGAATTTAAAAAGGTGACGAAGAAAACCTTAAGCTACATCAAGTTTTCAAGCCTTTCCTCATCCTACGGAAAGCTTTATTACGACTATGACGGGGATGACGAGGAGGTCGTAAAATCAACACAAAAGTATTATTCAAGCAAAGCACCCTATATTAAAAATGTAAGCTTTGTTCCGGCTAAAAATTACACCGGTACATTTACGTTAAGTTACACGGCCTACGCAACAAGCGGAAGCGGCGTTTCCGGTAAAATTAAAATAACCGTTAAGAGCACATCGGAATCATCTTCATCCTCAAAGTCGGAGGATACTGTGATTTCGCTGGGCACGTTTAAAAACAAAAACGTAACACTTACAATATCGCCGTTTAACCTTGTAAGCTTGAGTGTAACGGACGAGCCTGTTGCCGCTGTAAGAATCGGCATGGTTAATGCAAGCGTCGGTAAGCTTTACTACGACTACGGAAAGAGCACTCAGCAGGAAATTACCGGGTCAAAAATGTTCTACACTGAAAGAGAGCCTTTCATAACTGGAGTAACCTTTGTTCCTAACAAGGGCTATAAGGGTGAGGTTTCCATTGGCTACACAGGAACAAATGAAGAGGGTGATACCTTTACCGGAACAATTAAATTAACGGTTTCCTCCTACAAAAAAAGCTTTACGGACGTATCGGAGGATAAATGGTATTATGATACGGTAAACACTGTTTGTGATGCCGACCTTATGAAGGGTAATTCCGAAACAACGTTTAATCCGGAAGGCAACATGACCGTTGCTGAAGCAATTACCATGGGCGCAAGACTTTATAACATGATTAAGGGAGGAAAGGACGCGGACATTGATGCAACCGCGGGTGAAAACTGGTATGACGCCTATGTTAATTTTGCAATAGCAAACGGCATAATTAAGGAAGGCGACTTTACCGATTATAATCGCAGTGCAACAAGGGCGGAAATGGCATACATATTCTGTCACAGTGTTACAAGCTCATATCTTTCGGTTATAAACTCTTGGATTGTGCCGGATGTTTTGAAAACCGATAAGTACGGAACAGAAATTTACACGCTTTACAATGCCGGAATACTTAACGGCGGCGATGAAAAGGGAAGCTTTTTCGCAGGCAACAATGTAACAAGAGCGGAAGCCGCAACCATACTCGGAAGAGCAGGCAGAATATTAGACAGGGTGAAAAAGTAAAACTATCTATCAAAATCCCCGCTTTTTAAGCGGGGATTTTTTTGAAAATATGAAAAAATTTGAAATTTTAAGGTTTTTGTATTGACTTTTTGGCTAAATGCATTTATTATGGATATAATGGTTTTATTATCAACATTTAAGAAGGGATGAAAAAAATGTCAAAAAAACAAAAGAACGCCGAAAGAAATGTGGCGAAAAAGGCAGCGAATGAGGCGCTTAAGGAAAGGCTGGAAAACTTTATTGTTTTGCAAACAAGCATTGTTTTAATTCTGGCGGTACTGTTTGCCGTGTTCAACAATTATTTGAAGAGCGGCACGCTTACAGGCGGAATGATGACGATTTGCGATGTTTTAAAGTGGCTTGGTGTTTTGGCAGTGCCGGTGTTTGCGGTATTGGGCTATGTTAAAAAGAACAAGGGCCTTTTCAAGTGGTGTGCGGTCGGCCTTGCTGATGCGGCAATTTGGTCATGCTTTTACCGCTTCGGCTCCTACAGCGGTCACAGCTGGATTTCCGGCGTAGCTTACAGCTACTATGCAATTGCGCTTTATTTTGTTTTCAGCTTGGTTTACTATTTGCTGGCGTTAAACAAAATTTGGGACAAAAAGGCAGTGCGTATTGTATTTTGGGTTTTAGCCGCTATCGTTGCGCTGGCACTTGTTGTTTCGGCAATTGTGTTTATGTATCTTAACGGAAACATAACAGGCTTTGCAAAATAATTAAGTCGGAGGGTAGATTATGGACGAAAATAAGAATTTAAATCCCGAAGGGGAAGAAAATACAGCTCCCGAGGAGAGCACTGTTCCCGAGGTGGAGGCTGATTCTGCGGCGTTTGAAGCTGAAAATACTTCGTATGAGCAGGCAGAGCAAGCGGATGTGCCCGAGTATGATGAGAGTGAAAACGCAGTGCCGTCTTTCGATGATTCAAACAATGCGGAAGATTCGGAGCCTGAGTTTGAGCCGAAAAAGAAAAAAACAGGCCTTATAATCGGTATTATAGCTCTTGTTGCGGTTATTATTGCGGTTGGAGCGGCTGTTTTGCTTGGTGGAAGGGGTGCTGGTGAGGGCACGGGAAACCTTCTTACACAGGGCTTTGCCACAATTAAGGGAAATGACCTTTATCACGTGGATTTTAACGACCTTACCATGTACAAAACAAATTTGAAGACCGGCGAAAGCGTTCAGCTTACAACTGAGCCGGCGGTTTACATCACCAAGTATAAAAACGATATTTATTATATGGGATATGAGCCTTCGGAGGACGGTACGGATTACGTTTACGCTTACAAAAGGCTTGTTGACGGTAAGAATGACTTTGTAATTGTTAATGACGATATATCATCGCCCCAGCTGGCAGACGGTTACCTTTATTACTTGAAGTCCGTTCCGGAGTTCCATTCCGGCTATTCCAGCAGACTTTACAGGGTAAGCTTAAAGGGCGGCGAGCCAGAAACGGTTTGCGATGCGCTTATGATTTCGTATTATGTGGATGGGGACAGCCTTTATTACTGTGATGTTGAAGCGACCTCACTGGTAAAGGTTAGACTTGAAAATGCCGTAAAGCTTGCAACTGAGTCCCCCTTGGGTGAGGGCGAGAAGCGCTTTGCCGCGGATTTGGGAGCGGTAACCGTTTCTCAGTCCGTTGTAACCTGTATGGCTCGAAGCGGCAACACACTCTACTTCATTGATGCGCAGTCCGGTAGCTATAAGCTTTGCACCTGTAATTTGAAGACCGGTGAGATTGCTGAGGTAAACGGTGGCGTGAGTGCGGCAATAATTAACATTTACGGCAAATTCTTATACTATTACAGCACGACTGATTTTTGCATTTACCGCATGAATTTGGACGGTTCCAACGTTACAAAGATTACCGATGCAAGCTATGGCTATATTGCCCTGTCTGAGGATAAGCTTATGTCGATGGAATTTACTGATGATTACAAGCAGTATATCGCTGTTTGCGACCTGGACGGTAACGTTATAAAAGAGGTTGGCTTGAACGGCACAGAGGGCGAAACAGAAGAGGCCTTGACCGACGGCGAAGCAGACCTTGAAGCTGAAGCAGAAGGCGAAGCTGAAGCTGGAGCAGAAGTTTCAATTTCGGCAGAGCCTGCTACAGAGGGCGAAACAGAGGCTGAATAAGAAAAAATAAAAAAGCGTTTTCGGTGAGAAAACGCTTTTTTTGTGCTTTTATGCATTTTTTTATGAGCATAGGCCTTATGTATTATTCGGAAAGCTTTGAAATAATGTTTTTTGTAATTTCTTCAATCGGCTTCATGCGACCGTTTTCGGAGCAATTGATTTTTATAAAGCCAAATTTATCCGCAACGAATTTTGCATTTTCGTAGGAGCGGCTTATATATTCGGAGTCCCTTTCGTGAATATCCTTTTCTGAGCCGTGGGTGAATTTGTTTTCACGCTCCTTCATAAGAGCAAGGGAAACTTCGGGCGGGACATCCAAAAAAATTACGGCGTCCGGCTCCGGAAGTCCAAGCTTGTTATACTCGAAATCCGCCTGGAAGGATAAAAAGCGCTCCTTTTCTGCCATGTCCGAAATTTTGGAGGCCTGATGAATAAAGTTTGAAGTTACATATCTGTCCGCGATTACAGTGTCACCGGCATCTAAATAGCTACGCCAGGTTGTTATGTAGCTGCAAAAGCGGTCAACCGCAAACAGTGCGCTTGCGGCATAGGGGCTTACACTGTCCGCCGTTTCACCGAGAGCACCAGATAAATACATACGCACCGGGGCTGAGGAGTCCGACTCATAGTTGGGAAAGGTGATAACCCTTACCGTTTTGCCCATGGCCTTATAATATTCGGCAAGGCATTTTGTTTGTGTTGCTTTTCCGGATGCGTCCACACCCTCTATTACTATTAAAGGCATAATACACCGTCCTCTTTAGCCAATAAGACTTATATAATTTTCGTAAAAATAATTGTTTATTGCATCGGCTTCACCGTCGGCATTATAGCTTGTTACAATGCTTTTGCGGTTTTGTGAGTCATACTCAACCGTGATTGTTTCAAAAACCTTGCCGTCCTTGCCGTAGCGAACGGTTTCTGTAAGCAGGCCGTCTTTATAGGTGAGTTCCTCCTTGGAGTATTTCTCGGAGGCCTGGCCGACGTATTCCTTCAGCACCGGCTTTTCTAAATCTCCCTCATAGGTGTATTCCGTGCCGCCGAGATAGCTTTCGTTGCCGGAGAAAATACGCTCCTTTTTGACGCGACCTTCATCATCGTAAATGAAGCGGGTTATTTTTACAACCTCATCGTTATCATCGACTGTTTCAATACTTTCCTTCTCGCCGTCAGCGGAATAGGTATAGCGGTCAAACCAGTGGCTTATAACATCGTCCGGCACATCGGAGTCGGAGGGGGTAAGCACTACCTCCTCGGTGACTAATAGCTTGTCCTTATAGGTGTAGGTGTGTGCCTCATGTTGGTCAATGGAATAGATATCCTTGGTAAGCATATTCCCATCATCTGAATAAGTATAGCTTTCGTACAGCACACTGTTGCCCAGAGAGTCGTTTACCGACATATCGGCAACAAGGCCGCCGGGATAGTATTTATAAATTCTTTTGCCGCCGGGGTTACCCTCACCGTCCGTGAATTGAATGTGGCTTAATTCTTCCTTATCTTCATATTCAACGGTATTATTTTTGGTACAACCGGATAAAATAAGTGCGGCGGCAACGGTGAAAATAAGTACTTTTTTCATTTACCTTCCTCCGTCTTTTTAAATTTGGAAGTGTAAACCGTGAAAGCAAAGCTGAAAAGCTTTAGGCTTCTTTTGAAGCGTTTGCCCTTAACAATTCTGTAAAGCCATTCCAAGTTATGACGAATGAAAAAGTCCGGAGCGCGGTTTACCGTGCCGGCAAACACATCGGCACTTCCGCCGGCGCCGATGATGACCTTGGCATTCAGCTCATTTTTATGCGCAAAAATCCATTCCTCCTGCTTGGGAG
>CAZITC010000090.1:0-5230 GCA_964542085.1 uncultured Ruminococcus sp.
GGATTCGCCCGATACATATATCTTAAGTCAAAGCTGCCCCCGCTTCGGAACAGGCGAAGGAAAGGGAATGATAAAGCATTCCGTAAGAGGCTATGATATATACATCATTGCCGACGTGTTTAATTACGGCGTTACGTATAATATGTACGGCCGTGAGGTACCGATGAGTCCGGACGATCATTTTGCGGATTTGAAAAGAGTAATTGGCGCTCTCGGCGGAAAGGCAAGAAGAATAAATGTGTTTATGCCCATGCTTTATGAGGGTAGACAGCATAAAAGAAGCGGAAGAGAGTCGTTAGACTGCGCAATTGCCTTGAAGGAGCTTGTAAACATGGGTGTTTCCAATGTTCTTACCTTTGATGCGCACGATGCAAGAGTACAGAACGCCATTCCGTTAAAGGGCTTTGAAGATATTCAGTCCTCCTATCAAATGATAAAGGCCTTAAAGAGGGATTTCCCGGAGATCAGCTTTGATAAGGACAAAATGGTGATTGTTTCTCCCGATGAGGGCGGTGTAAGCAGATGTATATTCTGCTCATCCGTGCTTGGTCTGGAGCTTGGAATGTTTTATAAAAAGAGAAACTACTCCGTTATTGTAAACGGAAGAAACCCGATTGAAGCGCATGAATACCTTGGAAACAGCGTGGAGGGTAAGGACGTTATCGTAATTGACGATATGATTTCCTCCGGCGACTCTATATTGGACGTTGCAAGAAGGCTTAAGGAAAGAAAGGCCGCAAGAATATTTGTTTTCGCTTCCTTCGGTCTTTTCACAAACGGTCACGATGAGTTTGACAAAGCTTATGAAGAGGGATTGATAACAAAAATATTTACAACCAACCTTGTTTACAGAACGGACGAGCTTAAGCAAAAGCCGTGGTACAGAGAGGTTGATATGTCTAAATATATTGCATATATTATTGACACAATAAACTATGATAAGTCATTGTCGGAGCTTTTAAATCCGGCTGACAGAATTAAGAAGCTTTTAGCTAAGGACGATAACAAATAATCAAAATCCCCGCTTTCAAAGCGGGGGTTTATTCAATGCTTACAGGGGATGCTTATGAAAACAACGGTGTTAAATGTTGACGAGCTTAATGTTGAGAGTGACAAAATTAATTTTGCGGCCTCGATTATAAATGAGGGAAGGCTTGTTGCTTTCCCTACAGAAACGGTTTACGGACTTGGTGCGGATGCGGATAACGATGAGGCGGTGAAAAGTATTTTTAAGGCCAAGGGTCGCCCTTCGGATAATCCTCTTATTGTTCATGTTTCCGATATTGCCATGTGCGAAAAATATGTTTCCGAAATCCCCGCGACAGCCGAAAAGCTTATGGGGCGCTTTTGGGGTGGCCCGCTTACCATTATTATGAAAAAAAGCACTCGGGCGTGCCAAAGTGTAAGCGCCGGGCTTGACACCGTGGGAATAAGGCTTCCGTCACATCCTGTGGCACACGCACTTATTAAGGCGGCCGGCACGGGTATTGCGGCGCCCAGTGCCAACATTTCCGGCAAGCCGAGCCCGACTGTTGCGGAGCATGTGATAAACGACTTTGACGGGAGGATAGACTGCATAATCGCATCCGGCGCGGCAAAGTACGGGGTAGAGTCCACGGTCATTGATTTGAGCGAGGACAGGCCGAAAATTCTGCGCCCGGGAGCTGTAAGTCTTGAAATGATTAGGGAGCTTTTGCCCGATGCTGAATACGGCGGCGGTGGAAAGGGCATTCCCAAAAGTCCCGGAATGAAATATAAGCATTATTCACCGGAAGCAAAGGTTTTGGTTGTTAAGGAAAATTTAGCCGATAAGGCCAAGGAATTTTCCGGAAACGTTGCAATTATGGATTATGAGGAAAACCGCGCACTGTATACCGGGGAAATGTTTTTTTCATGCGGTGCGGATGACGGTGATTATGCGGCACGGCTTTTTTACCTTTTAAGGCTGGTAGACAGCCGCGGTGTAAATGTGATACTTGCGCGTGACCCGAGGGTGGACAGCGGTGTATCGGATGCTTTGAAAAACAGATTATACAAGGCGGCCGGGGGCGAGATTTTATGATGCTTTTACCGTGCGACCGTGAGGACGCTGAAAAAATTTCGGAAATTGAGGCTGAATGTTTTCCGGACCCATGGAGCCTTTCGATGCTTGAGGAAGAGCTTTTTTTAAGCTCGTCTGTCTGCGTTAAGGCGGAGGCGGAAGGCAAGCTGATAGGCTATGGCTTTGTTAGGCTGGTTTTGCCTGAAGCAGAGCTTTTGCGCATTGCAGTGACGGCGGATGACAGGTCAAAGGGTGTCGGAAGGGCTTTGCTTGAGGAGCTGATAAGGCTTTCCGGGGAATGTCATGCCGAGGAAATGTTTTTGGAGGTAAGGAAAACAAACTCTAAGGCCAGGGCGCTTTATGAAAAAAGCGGATTTAGCGAATTGGGTATAAGAAAAGGATATTACACCGGCGGCGAGGATGCCGTGTTATATAAAAGATTGATTAAGGAGCAGAAGGTATGATAGTTCTGGGTATAGAAAGCTCGTGCGATGAAACAGCGGCCGCCGTTACGCGTGACGGACGTGAGGTGCTTTCCGATGTTATTTATTCGCAGGCGGAAATTCACTCCAAATACGGAGGCGTTGTGCCGGAAATTGCATCGCGCCGGCACATTGAAAAGATTTTATATGTTATTGACAAGGCTATTTCCGATGCCGGCATTACAAGCGACGATATTGATGCAATTGCCGTAACGGCCGGCCCGGGGCTGGTGGGCGCACTGCTTGTGGGCGTATCTGCCGCAAAATCGCTGGCCTATGCTTGGAATAAGCCGCTTATTGCCGTTAACCATATTGTTGGGCACATTTCCGCAAACTATGTTGCTTTTAAGGAACTTACACCGCCGTTTTTATGCCTTGTGGCATCCGGCGGACACAGCCACATTGTAAATATAAAGGATTATATGGATTTTGAAATTCTCGGCGCAACAAAGGATGATGCCGCCGGTGAGGCCTTTGACAAGGTGGCAAGGGTTATCGGCTTGGGCTACCCCGGAGGTCCTAAGGTAGATAAGGCCGCGAAGGACGGGAATGAAAATGCCTTCGTATTCCCGAAGGCGAAAACGGGAAATGATTTTTCGTTCAGCGGATTAAAAACCGCGGTAATAAACACCGTTCATCAGCTGGAGCAAAAGGGGCAGGCCGTGCCTACCGCCGATATTGCGGCAAGCTTTCAAAAGGCTGTGGTTGATGTTTTGGTTGAAAAAACCGTCAGTGCCGCAAAAAAGGCCGGGACAGATAAAATTTGCTTGGCCGGCGGCGTTGCATCCAATTCCCGTCTGAGGAGCGAAATGGATAAGGCGGCCGCAAAGGAAGACATAAAAACATTTTATCCGCCATTGAGATATTGCACGGATAACGCGGTTATGATTTCAGCTGCCGGATATTTTAAATATGTTTACGAAAAGGAGCTATCCGGTGAGGATTTGAATGCTTACCCAGCGCTTTCGTTAGAAAAATAAGCCGTTTTGCGGCTTATTTTTTTTGTTTAAAAACTAATAAAAGGGCAATAATTATAAAAAAAGAAGGCAGGTATTAATATGAAAATCGAAAGATATGTAAACGGCAAAAAAATTACATTTGACCAAATGAAGCGCTACACGGTTAAAAACAAAACGGTGGATGCCATGGTTGAGCGCGTGATTAAGCGCGAAAGCAAATAATGAAAAAAACAGCCCTTTATGTTAGGGTATCAACCGATGCGCAAAGGGAAGATGGCTATTCGATTGATGCTCAAAAGGAAATGCTGGAGGCTTTTTCGAGGTCAAAAAGAATTGAAAACTTTGAATTTTTTGTGGACGGTGGTTTTTCCGGCAGTAATTTGGATAGGCCGGAAATGCAACGGCTTATTTTAGAGGCCGGGCAAAAGAAAATCGAGCGTGTAATTGTTTACAAGTTAGACAGGCTAAGCCGAAGCCAGCGCGATACTCTTTATTTGATTGAGGATGTGTTCAATCCCAACGGGGTGGATTTTGTATCCATGAACGAGAGTATGGACACCGCAACGCCTTTGGGACGGCTTATGTTGGGAATACTTTCGGCCTTTGCCCAGCTGGAAAGAGAAAACATAAAAGAACGCACGAAAATGGGCATGACCGAGCGTGTAAAGGCCGGCTATTGGCCGGGCGGCGGCCGGGTACCCTTTGGCTATGATTATGACAGTGAGAAGGGCGTTTTGGTGCCGAACGCTGATGCTGAAACCGTAAGGATGATTTACCGCCTGTACCTTGAGGGCTGTCCTATGTATAAGATTGCAAGGCTTACCGGCCTTAAGTACGAAAGGCTTGCTGTTCAAATACTTAAGCGAAAATCAAACGCGGGCTATATTGTGTATAACGGTGAGGAGTATAAAGGGCGGCACGAGGCCATTATCAACGAGCAGGTTTATAATGAAGCCATGGCCGCCATGGCGGAACGCTCATCAAAGCGGTTGACGGACTCGGAATATCTTCTTTCGGGAATTGTTTATTGCGGCATATGCGGAGCGAAAATGCGCTATCAAAAATGGGGCAATAAGGGCGCAAAGCTTTGCTGTTATTCACAGGAGAAAAACAAGCCCTACCTTGTGAAGGACGAAAATTGCACAAACGAAAAAATATGGGCGCACGAGGTGGAGGAGGCGGTGGTAACAGACCTTTTGGCTCTGTCTTATAAAATAGAAAAAAACGAGCTTCCGCCGACGGATGTGACAGCGGGCTTAAAGGCGAAGAAGGCACAGTGTGAAAAACGCCTGAAAAGACTTTATAAGCTTTATGCGGAAGCGGAGGACGAGGTTTTAAAGGCTTCGATTGACGAAGTAAAGCGTGAACTTAAAAATGCAACGGATGCGCTTTTGAATGAGGAAAGCAAAAAAACAAAGGAGCGTGCAAACGAGCATAAAAGAAGGAAGCTTGAAACCTTAAGCGATACATGGGAGCTTATGACGAAAAAGGAGCAACGAAACGTTGTGCGCAGTTTGGTAGATAAGGTGATTTTAACGCCTAATGAGGTGAAAATCGAATACTTAATATAAAAAGCTCGACAAAGGATTTTCCTTTGCCGAGCTTTTTATTATACATTACCCGTCATCACGGTGTTTCGTATTAAGCTGTAAACGTTTAAAACTGTGATTTTTCGTACTTTATTTCTGTCTGCCGGAATGTAAAGCTTGAAGGCCTTTTCAAACTTTTCGGTAGATATGGCAATATAA
>CAZITC010000091.1:0-5220 GCA_964542085.1 uncultured Ruminococcus sp.
ACGCTTATTTGCGCTCCTTTTTTTAAATTATTTTAAAAGGAGCGTTTTATTATGAAAACAAAAAAACTTGTAACAACGGCTATGCTTTTGGCACTTGCAACGGTTTTATCAATCTTTAAGCCGTTCGCACTGCCCTACGGCGGGGGAATAACGGTGGCGTCCATGATGCCGATTATTTTAATCGCGTTCATCTACGGCACGAAAAGCGGTCTTCTTTCTGCATTCGTGTTCAGCATTATACAAATGCTTTTTTCAAACGGAACAATAAGCGCGGCATTTTTGCCGGGAGACGACCAAATGGTTTTATATAAGGCAATTTTAATGTGTCTGTTGGATTATACGCTTGCATTTACGGTTTTGGGACTTGGCGGAATATTTAAGGGTAAAATAAAAAGTAACGCTAAGGCAATTTTTTTGGGTGCGCTTTTTGCAACGTCCTTAAGATATTTGTGCCATATCCTGTCCGGCTACATACTTTGGGGAAGTTATGCAACATGGTTTTTCTCGCAGGAAGGCTTCAACTTCGGTAATGCCGTGCTTTCGAGGCTTTCCGGTAACGCGCTTGCGGCCTTTTATACGCTGTTTTACAACGGCTTATACATGGTGCCGGAAATTATAATCACCTCCGTTTCGTGCCCCGTTGTATTAAAGGCATTAAAGGGTGCAAGGGCAGTTGAATAGAGAAATTTTTAAAAAGTGTTGACTTTATTTATGAAATGATGTAAAATAGTATTCAATACTATATGAGGAGCGTGTCATTATGCCTAAAAAGTTTGAGTATATCAAGGTTAAAAAGTTCAACACAATAAGAGAAATGCTTTCCATGGCCGTAGCAGATGTCGGAGATAAGGAAGCATTTAAGTGGTTGGAAAAAAAGGATGTAAAGTCCGCAACCTACAGGGAATTTAGGGATACAACCTTTAGTCTGGGAACGGCGCTTAATGCAATCGGTGTTTCAAAAGGCCATGTGGCAACAACCGGCGAAAACAGCTACAAGTGGGCTTGCACCTATCTTACAATGCTTCAGTCGGAGGGTGTGTTTGTTCCTGTTGATAAGGAGCTTCCGATTGATGATATGATAAAAATCTTAAACCAAAGCGATACCGAGGCTATATTTTATGCTTCAAAGTTTGATGAGGCTTTCCGCGAAAGGCAGGCTGAGCTTCCGAAAATAAAATACTTTATCGGCTTTGACCGTGCGGAGGATGAGGGTAGGTTTTTATCCTACGATAAGCTTTTGGAAAACGGAAGAAAGCTTATGGCAGAGGGGGACCGCGGCTATGTTGACCAGGTGCCTGACCACACCGGCCTTAAAATGCTTGTTTACACATCCGGAACAACGGGAGATCCGAAGGGCGTTATGCTTTCGGAGCATAACCTGGTAAGTATGATATATTACGGAATGCAGGTTTCAAAAACGGAAACAACCGAGCTTGCCGTGCTTCCTTTCCACCATACCTATGAGGCGGTGCCCGGCATACTTGTGCTGATACATTCGCATAACACCATGTGCATAAATGCGAAGCTTACTCAGGTACTTAAAAACATGCAGGTCTTCAAGCCGGATTATATGTATATTGTTCCCGCCTTTGCGGAGCTTTTCTATAAAAAAATCTGGGCGGCCGCGCGTGAGGGCGGAAAGGAAAAGGGGCTTAAATTTCTAATTGTATTAAGCAATGCGTTAAGAAAAATAGGCATAGACAAAAGAAAAAGCTTTTTCAAGTCCATTCACGAGTCCTTTGGCGGTGAGCTTAGAACGTTAATATGTGGCGGCGCGCCTGTGCGTGCTGAGCTTGGCAAGTTTTTTGACAGCATTGGCATTTATCTTATGAACGGCTACGGAATAACCGAGTGTTCACCGCTTATCAGCGTAAATCGCAGTGATTTGGATGACTGCACAACCGTTGGCTTTGTGCTTCCGTGCCTGGAAATTAAGTTTGACGAAGTAACAGATGAGGGCATAGGTGAAATTTGCGTTAAGGGCGATAATGTAATGCTTGGCTATTACAAGCGTCCCGACCTTACAGAGGCCGTACTTCATGACGGTTGGTTTGCAACAGGTGATTACGGTATGCTGGATAAGGCCGGTCGCCTTAAAATAACCGGAAGAAAGAAAAACATGATTGTTTTAACCAACGGAAAAAATATTTATCCGGAGGAGCTTGAAGAAAAAATAGGCAATATTGACTATGTAAAAGAAAATGTTGTTTATGCTGTACTGGATGAACACGGTGCAGAGGACGGACTTTGCGCCGAGGTTTTCTTGGATGAGGAAATGGTGAAGGGCATGGAGAACGCCGAGATAGAGGAGCGCCTGAAGAAGGATATTGACGCTTCCCTTTCTCAGCTTCCGCGTTATAAGCAGGTAAGCAAGGTGGTTATAAGGGATAAGGAATTTGTTAAAAACTCGTCAAATAAGATAAAAAGAAACCTTGTGGGGCCCAACGCAAAATAAAAAATAGTGAATTTTTGAAACAGCACCGAAAAATCGGTGCTGTTTTGCTTGACTTACAGTAAAATTGCGAGTATAATTAAACTGAGTGTAAATACGGGCGGAAAAATTCCGGCTGCCGAAAATGAAAGGATAAAAAATGGATAAAATAATAGATAAAACAGATTATGCTATTTTGGCATGCCTTAAGGAAAACGCAAGAATGAAGGCATCCGATATAGGAAAAAGGATAAACCTTTCGGTTTCCGCAATAATTGAACGAATAAAGAAAATGGAAAGCCTTGGCATAATAGAGTCTTATACACTCACGTTAAACCAAAGGCTTTTGGGAAACGATTTGATCGCATTAATGGATGTCAGCTTAGAACACCCTAAATATTACGACGATTTCGTAAAAATGGTGCAGGAAAGCGAAAGCATTCAGTCTTGCTACTACCTTACGGGCAAGTATGATTTTTTATTGAAAATTTTAACGGATTCATCGGAAAGTCTGGAGCGTATTCACCGTGACATAAAAAGCCTGGAGGGCGTAAGCGCAACGGAAACGCATTTTGTGCTTAAGGCAATAAAGCACGATATTGCCGCTATTCCGGATTTTGAAGAGTTCGGTACAAAAATTAAGTGAAAAAGGCGGCGTTTCGGATTGACTAAAAGAATATGTGCCGAGGTGAACACGGAGGCAATTAAAAAAAATGCGGCCGCAATAAAAGACTCCGCAAAAGGGAAAAAGCTTATTGCCGTTATTAAGGCGGATGCTTATGGCCACGGTGAAACGGCTGTTGCCAAGGTGCTTGAGCCTTACTGTGATATGTACGCCGTTGCAACGGCGGAGGAGGCAAAAAACCTTAAGGCCGTGACAGACAAGGATATTTTAATTCTTGCAATGATACCGGACGAGGAAAAGGCCGACTGTATAAAAAATAAAATAATTATGACTGTTTCGGATTTTTCTGAGGCGGAAAGCCTTTCTTTTGCGGCAAAAAAATTAAATATGACGGCACGCGTGCATGCGGCGGTTGATACCGGGATGAGCCGTATCGGCTTTAAGGTGGACACGGCGGCGGATGAAATTGGAAAAATTACGGCTCTTCCGTATATAAGAGTGGAGGGGATTTTCTCCCACTATGCGGCATCAGATTGCCGTGATAAAAGCTTTACCGAGCTTCAGACAAAGCGGTTCGAAAAGGTGTGCGCCTTATCCGGCGAGGGAAAGCTTTGTCACATTGCCAACAGCGCGGCGCTTACTGATATGGATGATATTTGCGGAGATGCCGTCCGTGCCGGGATAATTCTTTACGGGCTTTACCCGTCGGACGAGGTTAACAAGAAAAAAATAAAGCTTTCTCCGGTGCTTACATTAAAAAGTCGTGTTTCCTTTGTTAAGGAAATCGAAAAGGGAACGGCCGTAAGCTATGGGCTAACCTTTACAGCCAATGAAAAAATGAAGCTTGCAACGGTTTCTGCCGGCTATGCGGACGGGTACCCGAGAAGCCTTTCAGGTAAGGGACAGGTTATTATTAACGGGGAGAAATATAACATTGTAGGCAGAATTTGCATGGACCAGTTTATGGTTGATGTTACCGGGAGTGATGTGGCGGTGGATGACGAGGTTATTCTCATTGGCAAAAGCGGCAGTGAGGAAATAACCGCGGACGAAATCGCGGCACTTGACGGAACAATAAATTATGAAATAATGTGCAGAATCGGTATGAGAGTGCCGAGAATATATATTTAAGGAGGCAAAAAATGAGTATAGTATTCAACGAAGAAAAACAGATATTCAACTTAAAAACAAAGAACACAAGCTACATGATGGGCGTTTTTAGGGAGTATCTTGTTCACGCTTATTATGGAAAGAGAATTGAGCATGAAGATTCACTCGCTGATGCAATCGGTCGTGATCCATTCAGCGTAAGAAGCTTTATGACCCGCAATTTTTTGGATGACGGTAAAACTTGCGGGCTGTGCTTGGAGGCACTTCCCCAGGAATATCCGGCGTTCAATTCGGACCTTCGCGAGCCGGCTTTTCACGCTCAGTATGCGGACGGAACGGCATATACCGAGTTTAAATATAAAGAGCATAAAATTTACAAGGGCAAGCGCCCCCTTCCGGGACTTCCCGCGGTTTATACAGAGAGCGAGGCAGAGGCAGACAGCGTTGACATAACCCTTGCAGACGCTTTGAAGGGGGTTGAGGTTGTTCTTACATATTCTGTTTTTTCGGATTACGATGCAATAACAAGAAGTGTAAAGGTTGTCAACACCTCCAAGGAAAACATAAGCCTTAAAAGAGTTTTGAGCGCAAGCGTTGACTTTGTTCATTGTGATTTTGAAATGACAAACCTTTACGGCGGCTGGGGTAAGGAACGCAGAATTGACAAAAAGCCCCTTTTCAAGGGAATTGAAAGGGTTGACAGCAAGCGTGGCTCAAGCAGTCACTTCCAAAACCCCTTTATGGCATTGTCATCACCCGATGCAACAAATTCCTACGGTGATGTTTATGGCTTTTCGCTTGTATACAGCGGAAACTTCGAAGCGTTTGCTCAGGTATCACCCGAGGATAACGAAACAAGAGCGTGCATAGGTATAAACTCGTTTGACTTTTCTTGGCTGTTGGAGCCGGGTGAGGAATTTACCGCGCCTGAGGCTGTGCTTACCTATTCCGACGAAGGCTTTGACGGAATGAGCAACATTTATCACAAGCTTTACAGGGAAAGACTTTGCAGAGGAAAATACAGAGATTGTGCACGTCCTGTACTTATAAACAA
>CAZITC010000092.1:0-5200 GCA_964542085.1 uncultured Ruminococcus sp.
CACATTCTTAATAAAAATGTAAGGAAAATTTTAACTTCTTGCAGATTTTCCGTGGTTTGAGCCGGTGCCCGGCGCCATGGGAAAGCCCTCGCCCATATATGACATTCGCCTTATAAATGAAAATGGGGAAGAGTGTGAAAGCGGTGAGGAAGGCGAGATTGTTATTGCCGGAGTGACAAAAAATCCGCCTGTAGGGCTTTTTGTGGGCTATTATAAAAATGAGGAGCAAACAAATGCCGCCTTCGGGACGGGCGATTACAACTTAAAGGATGTTGCTTGGCGCGATAATGACGGTTATTATTGGTTTGTCGGTAGGCATGACGATGTTATTAAGTGCTCCGGCTACAGAATCGGTCCCTTTGAGGTTGAAAGTGCGTTAATCGAGCATCCGGCGGTTGTTGAGTGTGCGATTACCGCCGCACCGGATCCCATTCGCGGTCAGGTTGTAAAGGCAACGGTTGTTCTTGCCAAGGGTTATGAGCCTTCGGATGAGCTCGTGAAGGAACTTCAAAACCACGTAAAGCACGCTACAGCGCCCTATAAATATCCCAGGATTGTTGAGTTTGTGGACGAGCTTCCCAAAACCTTGGGCGGAAAAATTAAGCGCGCACAAATAAGAAAAGAAAGCGAAAATAAATAAAAAATGTGCAGGAAACCTGCACATTTTTTTTATTCAAGGCCGGACAATTCGTCCTCTTTCGGGTCCTTATCGTGGCGCACCTTGCCGTTTTTCAGCACTTTAAGCTCATCCACCGGATAGCTTTTTATTTCGGAGGTGGCGCCGCGCTCTACTTTAACATTAACGGTTTTTCTTAAAAGTACAACAGATTCAACCGTTCCGCGTACTCCGTCCGGCGTTTCCACAAGGGCTCCGGGCTTCGGCATCAGCTTGTTTAAATCCTCGTAGGCCTCCTGCTCGTATTTTAAACAGCACATAAGTCTTCCGCAGCTTCCGGAAATTTTTGTGGGATTAAGGGAAAGCCCCTGTTCCTTTGCCATTTTAATTGATACGGGCACAAAGGCATCCAAATAGCCGTGACAGCAAAGCGTTCTGCCGCAAATGCCGAGGCCGCCAATCATTTTGGCCTCGTCACGCACGCCGATTTGGCGAAGCTCAATCCTGGTGCGGAAAATACCGGCCAAGTCCTTAACCAGCTCGCGGAAGTCAATTCTGCCGTCCGCCGTGAAATAGAACAAAAGGTTACTGCCGTCAAACGCACACTCAACATCAACAAGGTGCATATCAAGCTTTCTCTCATGAATTTTTTCCGCGCAAATGCGAAAAGCCTCCTTCTCGCGGAGCTCGTTGGTTTCGATGCGCTTTAAGTCATCGGCCGTAGCCTTGCGAATTACCTTTTTTAACGGCTCAACAACGCGATCCTCTGCAACATCGTGATTTTTTTCGGCAACAATACCACATTCGGTACCGCGGGCAGTTTCAACAACAGCGTAATCGCCTGGCTCAAACTGAATTTGCCCCGGGTCGAAAAAGTAAATTTTGCCCACAGGCTTAAACCTAACACCTATAACATTAATCATGAAGTACCTCCCAAAGCCTTAATACAAGGTCTGTTATAAAAAGACCGTAATTGGCGTTTTTTGATTTATTATCCTTCGCCGAAGCGGCCAACGAAAGCGCGGAAACAAGTGCACGCTTGCTCACCTCGGACGAGAATTTTTTTATATCGCCTAAAAAATCCTTGTTTATAATATTGCCGCAATCAAATTTGACAGCGGCTGCATCGCGCAAAAAGGAAATTAAAAGCTCATATAAAAATTCCTCTTGCTCTGCATCGGCACAAAGCGAGTCAGCAACCCTTAAGGCTGCATAGCGACTTTTGTGAAAGGATGAAAGAAGCGAAAGAAGCGCGCGCCGTTTATCCGTAAGCTCACCATCCTCCGCAAGGGATATTGCCTTGCCGACAATGCCGCCGGAAAAAGCCGTAATGAAACCGGCCTCCGCCGCCTTGTCCGGATATTTTTCTTTAATAAATTCAGATAAAACCTTTTCTGAAACAGGGTTGACGTTGTAAATAACCGCGCGGGATTTAATTGTGTCCAAAAGTGCGGAAAGGTCATTAACCGCCAGCATTATCACCGCATAGGGTGGAGGCTCCTCAAAGCATTTGAGCATTGCGTTTTGCGCGGACGCCTCACAAAGCTGTGCGCTCGGTATAAATAAAATTTTTCTGTCGGATATTATGGGCTTTATAAAAAGCTCCTCACAGGCGGCTCTGACCGAAGCAACGGAAATGGTCTTTTTGCCCTTTTCGGGAACAAGCTCCGAATAATCCGGATGGTTGCCAGTTTTGTGCTTTATGCACGATGGGCAAGTGCCGCACGGTTTATTTTCAGACGCCTCACAGTGCATGGCGGCGGCAAAGGAACGCGCAAGCGTTTTTTTGCCGACCCCGGTAGGCCCCGAAAAAATGACAGCGTGAAAAATATCGTCCCTTTGAACGGTATCTGAAAGCCTTTTTTGTAAATCAGCGTGAAGCATAATCAATAGCCCAGCGTTTCGCCGAGTGAATCATCATTTTCCACCCAGTCGGAAACATTTATAACGGTGTATTCCTCCGATGTGTTGCGGATAATTACCTTTTCGATGCCGGCATTTATTATCATGCGCTTGCACATGGCACAGCTACAGGCATCGCTGACTAAAAGGCCGGTAGACATATTAACCCCGGCAAGATAAAGCGAGGCACCGGCCATATCGCGCCTGGAGGCAGAGATTATTGCGTTCGCCTCGGAATGAACGCTTCGGCAAAGCTCATACCTTTCACCGCGTGGAACGTTAAGCTTGTCACGCCGACAGGTAGCCAGGTCCATGCAGTTTACACGGCCGCGGGGAGCACCGGTGTAGCCGGTGGAGATGATTTCGTCATTTTTTACAATAACTGAGCCGTAATTGCGCCTTAGGCAGGTGCCGCGCTCAGAAACAGTTTGAGCAATATCCAAGTAATAATTGTGCTTGTCACGTCGCATAAAAAACCCTCCCATTTATATCATCCGAAAATTTTGGAGTACATTTCGGAAAAGTCCTCGGTAACGGAGTCGGTAATAACACTGCCGGCCGTTGCATCCGGAGGCAGAATACTTTCGCTGATTTTTGTGAATTCCTCACTAAGGGAGCAGGAAGATAAAGCGGAAAGCGGAATTGCCTCATAGCTTCTTTTTAAGGCTTCCTTTTTCAAGGTTTTGTAAACCTGCTCCATGGAAACTTTGCCGCTTCCCATGAGTGCGTGTTTAACGGTAAGCCCGGCAACCGGGATTTTATCATATTCCGGGAAAAGCACCGCGACAAGTGCGGCAAAGCACTTAACATCGCGTGCAATGCTTTTTTGTGTTCCGAAGGGGGAGCCGATGCGCGACTCCAGCCCGGAAAAAATACAGCCTAAGCTTTTGAAGGAAACCCATATATCTGAAGGGGCAAAGCCGGATAACGAAAGCCCGGAGACATGAAGCTCGTAAATTGCACAGGCAAGATTAACGATGAACTTTATGCGCTGCTCCGGCATAAGCGGCAGAAAATCGTCAAATGAAAATTTAACAAAGCCGCGGGGAATAACGCTTTTTACACAAATAATGTTGTTTCCACGGCTGTGAGGCACCACCTCCGGCTTAATGGCACTTTTTTTGGGTACCTTAAGCTTTAAGGGGCCCTTTTCAAGCAGAGAGAAAACCTCGTCCGCAAAATCGGAGCGGCCGCGTGCGTATTGGGCAATAACTCCGTAGCCGTCCGCCCCGTCGTCGGTTGTGGTGGTAAGGTAAACCCTGTCAAAGGCTGTGTCCAGCTCAAAGCTTTTTGTTATTTTGATTATTCCGTGCGAGCCTATCGGAAGAACATCCTCCGAATAATGCTCATCCTCCAAATGGTAATAGCGCATTACCATGCCGTAAAAATTTATTATTTTGTCAATCAGCGTGCGTGTGTCCAAGGGCTTTGCGCCGGAAGCCGGTTTTTTGGCAAGATAAGCGCTGTAGCGCATATCGTCCAGCACACCCTTTTCGTATTTGCTTATAACGCCGCAGGAATAGGCCGTTCCAATCATATTTATCGGAGTAAGGTCGTTCACACGGTCAAAAGCAATGTCGTTGTCCGAGCATATAACGGAAAGAAAGGAATTTACCGCCTTGCCGTAAAGCACGGCCGCCTTTTCGGGAAAGGTTTTAACAAGTGCGTCAGCCGAGATGCAAAGGCGTGATAAGGTTTCGTTATGCTCCTTTAAGCTGTCGTAATTTGTTTTCAAATACCTCACCCTTTCGTTTTTATTTTGCAACAATGTTTATAAGCTTTTTCGGAACAACAATTACCTTTACAACCTCTTTACCGGAAAGAGCCTTGATAACAGCCTCATCAGATAAAGCGGTTTCTTTAATCAGTGCCTCGTCGGCATCGGCGGGAACGTTAATTTTCGCCTTAACCTTGCCGCCCATCATAACGGCCATTTCAATGTTTTCGTCAATTGTTTTTGCCTCGTCATAGGTCGGCCAGGAACTGTCCGATAAGGTGCCGCCGAAGGCGCACATTTGGAAAAGCTCCTCCGTTATATGCGGAGCAAAGGGATTTAACAGTGTAATTAAGGTTTTGTATTCGCCGCGCGTTACACTGCCCTTTTTGTAAAATTCGTTTACAAGTGCCATTAATGCCGCGATTGCTGTATTGAATTTGATTTTTTCAATATCGTCGGTTACTTTTTTAACGGTTTTGTGCATAAGCGATGTCATATCGGCGGAATAATCCTCTTCTTCGGCAAGCATATCCTTTAAATTGTAAACCCTGTCAAGGAACTTGTTACATCCGGAAAGACCCTGAGTGGACCAGGGGGTGGACTGGTCAAATGCGCCGATGAAAAGCTCATAGGTTCTGAAGGCATCCGCACCGTAGGTTTCCACCATTTCATCGGGATTTACCACGTTGCCGCGGGACTTGGACATTTTTTCGCCGTTTTCGCCCAAAATCATACCGTGGGAGGTGCGGCGCATATAAGGCTCCTTGGTGGGAACAACGCCAAGGTCATATAAAAACTTATACCAAAATCTTGAATAAAGAAGGTGAAGCGTTGTGTGCTCCATACCGCCGTTGTACCAGTCAACGGGCATCCAGTAATCAAGTGCCTCCTTTGAGGAAAGAGCCGATGAATTTTTCGGGTCGGTATATCTTAAGAAATACCAGGAAGAACCGGCCCACTGGGGC
>CAZITC010000093.1:0-5194 GCA_964542085.1 uncultured Ruminococcus sp.
GTGAACGCTGACAATATTTTCATTCTTCCCAACAACAAAAACATAATCATGGCGGCTGAGCAAGCGGCTGAGATTTCCGACAAAAGCATTATTGTAATTCCCACAAAAACAATTCCCGAGGGCATTGCCGCAATGGTTGCCCTTCAGCCGGACAGTGAGGCGGAGGAAATTTCTTCCGCGATGAAGGCGGCCTCCTCACGGGTTTCCACCGGCCTTATTACTCACGCCGTGCGTGACACGGAGATTGACGGAAAGGAAATTGTTTCCGGCGATGTTCTCGGTCTTTGCGGCGGAAAAATCACCTCGGTCGGTAAAGATGCAACCGAAACGGCCAAGGAAATAATTGAAAAAATCGCAGATGATGATACCGAGCTCATCACCGTTATTTACGGCGAAGATATGACGGAGAATGAAGCCGAGGCTCTTCGCGAATTTGCGGAATTTAAATTTCCGGATTCGGATGTTTCTGTTTACAAGGGTGACCAGCCTGTATACAGCTATATTCTTTCCGCGGAATAAAACGGAGCGGGCCTTTTGCCCGCTCTTTTTTATTAAAAGGGGGTTATTTTTTGACAGAGCTGACAGACAGCATAACCGTGCTTCCCGGAGTCGGAAAAAGCACAGCGGAAAAGCTTTTGCGGCTTGACATTTCCACTCTGCGCGATATGCTTTTTCACTTTCCCTCCCGAACGGAGGACCGCACCGAAATAAAAAATATATGCGCCCTTGCCAGCGGTGAGGCCGCTTGCATCCGTGCGCGCGTTTTTTCTCCAGTTCAAATACGGCGGATTAAAAAAAACTTCACGGTTTATACGTTAACCCTTGCCGACGGCACGGGCTTTATAAACGCCGTTTGGTACAACAATAAATACGCATCGGCCAATTTGGCGGTCGGCGAGGTTTATACCTTTTACGGCACCGTTAAAGAAAGCTACGGAAAGACTGAGCTTTTAAATCCCGTGTGCGAGAAGGAGGGCTCCTCCCTTTCCACCGGGCGCATTGTTCCCATTTACCCGGCCACAGCCGGGCTTTCGCAAAAAATGCTGCAAGCCCTTTCCAAAAAATGCCTGGACGCGTGCCTTTCAAAGCTACCCGAAACACTGCCGGAGGACATACTTGCCCACTTTTCGCTTCCCGGAATACAGACAGCCGTAAAAAACCTTCATTTTCCGGCCAACTCAGAAGCATATGCCTCTGCCCGTCGGCGCATGGTGTTTGAGGAGTTTTTTTACCTTAACCTCGGTATGCGCCTTTTATCCGGTCGTAGGAAAAAGCTTTCCGGTACCCCTTATATAAACGTTGATTTTACACCCTTTGCCGCATCGCTTCCCTTTAAACTTACCGATGCTCAGGATAGGGTTTGCCGCGAAATTGCCACAGACCTTAAGTCCGGCGTTCCTATGAACAGGCTTGTTCAAGGTGACGTTGGCTCCGGTAAAACAGCAGTTGCCGCGGCCGCGCTTTACCTTACGACACAAAACAAGCACCAGGGCGCACTGATGGCTCCGACCGAGCTTTTGGCGCATCAGCACTATGAGTCGCTGAAAGCCATGCTTCCCAACCTTAACATTTGCCTTTTGACAGGCTCCACCAAGGCAAAAGAGCGCGCGGAAATTGCACGCGGCCTATCCTTGGGAGAGATTGACATTGCGGTCGGCACGCACGCCCTTTTTTCTGAGGGAATTTCCTTTTCCGACCTTACCCTTGTTATAACCGACGAACAGCACCGTTTCGGCGTTCGACAGCGCGCCTCACTTGCGGACAAGGCCGCCGGCAGTGCCCACATTCTTGTTATGACGGCAACACCCATTCCCCGTACCCTTGCCCTAATTTTGTACAGCGACCTGGATATATCTGTTATTGATGCACTTCCTCCCGGCCGGCAAAAAATTAAAACCTATGTTGTAGGTGAGGATATGCGCCGCCGAATTTACAATTTCATTGAAAAAAACGTTTCGGAGGGCAGTCAGGTGTACATTGTTTGTCCCATGGTGGAGGAGGGCGATGCGGCAGAGCTTAAATCCGTAACGGAATACGCCAAGCGCCTTCAGGACGAGGTTTTTCCCAATATTTTAACAGGCTTTGTTCACGGCAAAATGAAAAGCTCCGAAAAGGAGGAGGTTATGCGCCGCTTTGCGGAGGGTGAAATTAAAATTCTTGTTTCCACCACGGTAATTGAGGTCGGTGTTAACGTTCCAAACGCCACGCTCATGGTCGTGGAAAATGCCGAGCGCTTCGGTCTTGCACAGCTTCATCAGCTTCGCGGGCGGGTTGGGCGCGGAAACAAACAAAGCTATTGCGTGCTTTTTTCATGCTCCGACTCAAAGAAAACCCGAGAACGCCTTAGCATTATGGCTCTGTCCGACGACGGCTTTACCATTGCCTCCAAGGACTTGGAACTTCGCGGTCCCGGCGAAATTTTCGGTACGCGCCAGCACGGCCTTCCGGAAATGAAGCTTGGTGATATTGCGCGGGATACCGAGCTTATGAACACGGCAAGCACCTGTGCCGAAAAAATATTAAATGACGACCCCTTCCTCACCCTGCCGGAAAACGCACTTTTGCGCTCCGGAGTTACGGCAATGTTCACCGGAAAGGGCGCTGAGGGAATGTTTAACTGACTTTTTTGAGAAAATTTTCTTTTTATACTTGACAAGCACGCTTTATTGTGATATAATATATTTTGCGTTTGGTGGTATATCTGGGTGTAGCGCAGATTGGTAGCGTGCTTGAATGGGGTTCAAGAGGCCGGGAGTTCGATCCTCCCCACTCAGACCAAAATCGGCAGGACGGTTGTCTTGCCGATTTTTTACTTTTCAAAAAAGGATGTGCGGTTATGCAGATTTATTCATGTGAAATTTCGGATATGAAGGTTTCCCTTTTTTCAAACGGGCTGGATAATTTGGTTGCAAAATCAAACTTTGACCTTGTGCCCGACTCAGACTTTTCCGATGCAGATGTTATTTTAATTTTCTCCGCAAAAGAGGATAAGGCCGTTACTCCGGTTTTGAACAGGCTTTATGCCGAAGGCGTAACTGCCGGACTTGTGGTTGCCCTTTATTCGGTTATGCCCGAAAAGTGCCATGAGCTTACCGACCTTACGGTTTCCGCACAGGAGGGGGAAATGCTTTCCGCCTTAAACGGCCTTTTCAATACGCTGGATTGCTACAGTCACATAAACACCGTCGATGTCGGCTATGAGCTTGCGGATTTCGGCCCGGCAAGCTACAATGGCGGAACAGCGCCCTCCCTTGCCGATGCAAAAAATGAAATCGGCGCCGCGCTTTCGTCCTCCCCCAAGGCCTTTTTGCTTATCTGCGTACCGGAGGATGTGTGGACGACCGAGCTTTCCGCATTTGCGGACGAACTTTCCGAGCTTGTTCCCTCGTGCAGCGTTGCCATGGCCGCTGTAAGGGGCTCCTCCGCAATCGAATATTCGCTTTATATCGGCCGGTAAGGCCCAATGCCTGCAAAAAGCGGCAGAAGAGAATTTCTCTTCCGCCGCTTTTTTATTTTTCCTCAATAATGTAGTGCTCTGTTTCGCCGTCACTTTCCTGCTTTGTCATAACATAGGTTACTCCCGACTCCGTTATAACAAATTCCGCTTCCTCGCCGCCTTCGTGCACGGCTATCTCATTATCTGTGCTCTCTGCCTCATCGGAAAAAAGACTCCCCAAATATTCCTCAGCCTTTTTCGAATCTGCCTTATTCGGGTCCAAATTAAGCTTTATTAAAATGTTTGTTCCGTCATAGTCCTCTTTGGGGGAAATTTCTCCCGTTTCCTCATCAAATGCAAAGGGTTTATTGTTCAAAAATGTTTCGGAAACCACCGCCATATATACGTTTCTGTCGGCAAAACATTCAACGGAGTCCAGTTCGATTATTCTGTACAAAACGCCGTCAATTATATTCGCGCTGTAACCGCCGTGCATAGTCATAATGTTAAGGCTCCACGGTGCATAGCCTTCAATCAGCGGTGAAACCAATATTTCATCGTCAAAGCTCATGTCACCCCCGTCACTTCGCTCCACCGCCACAACTGCATATGTCCTTTCCGGGAAAAGCTCCCACGCGGACGATTCGAATTTACTTAAGCCTTCGCCCGTTGCAATGCCCAAAACCGTTGCACTGTAGTCACCGTCCGTAACCGTTTCGGAAAAAGTGCCCTCATCAAAATATTTAGCCAGCTCACTGTCGCCCAGCCTAAAGGCCACATCTCCGGCGCTCAAAAGGCGGTACGCCGCAAAAGCCGATGTTCCGATTAAGCACACTGCCGCGGCAATGAGCACCGCGATACGTCCGAATTTTTGATTTTTCTTCATATTTTTCTCCTCCGCTTCAATATTAAAATTAACATCAATGTGTTTCTTTACCGCTTTTGCGTGCTCACACATTCTTTTTTCAAACTCTGTTATGCTCACTCTTAACACTCTCCTTCCAAAAGCATTTTTAATTCCTTCAGTGCCTTTTTTGTTTTGTACTTTACCGTGGAAACCGGCTGACCTAAAACACTGGCAACCGTTTCGTAGGTCATGTCGTTGTAAAACCGCAGTGTAATGTAGCGCGCCGAGACAGGCTTTAACCTCATCACGCAGTCCAAAACGGCCATTTCCTCCTCAGGCATGGAGCAAAACGCGCCAACGCTGTCGGTCAAGCACTCGGTGTACTTTCTCCTTTTCAAATAATTCTTGCTTTTATTAATCACAATTCTCGTAAGCCAGGTTTTGAAATATTCCGTGTTTTTAAGAGAGTCAAAGCCCCTAAAGGCGGAAAGCGCCGCCTCCTGCACGCAGTCGGCCGCGGCCTCGGTATCATGCAAATAGCCCAGCGCCACCAAAAACACGGATTTTTCACACTCACGCCACTTTTGTTCAAAAAGCTTGTCCACAAAAAAACCTCCCTTCCTTCGCTTTATATATATTAGACACCAAAAGCATGAAAAAAGTCAATTATTCTTTTCAAAAAAATAAGCATCCGTAATGCGCACCTTCAAAGACCTAACGATACGCAAACGAATGCAAACGCAATTCACCACCCGGTGGTGGCTTTCGATATTTAACTTAAGGTATTATATTATACATTTCTGCTTTTGTCAACCCATAATTTTTTTCCAAATTCACAAAAATAGAAAAAATGCAAAATTTTTTTCTGATATTTCTTGAAACGGGACAAGCAATGATGTATAATATAGTAT